>JAZOWA010000037.1:0-30047 GCA_045659025.1 Clostridia bacterium | reverse complement strand
AAGTCCTTTTATCCGCTATAAACAAAGAAGCAAGGCAAAAGGCAGAAGGACGGATATGCTTCGCATCTCCCCTGCTTGGCGACCGTGAGCGTCACTCACAGTACCCGCCTGCGCACCACTCACCTGCAAAACAGTCCACCGGACTATTTTGCCGCGGCTCGTGCCCCCTTGGGGTTCAAGTCCCGTTTATCCGCTATAAACAAAGGGTAAAACAAAAAGCAGAAGGACGGATATGCTTCGCATCTCCCCTGCTTGGCGACCGTGAGTTTCACTCACAGTACCCGCCTGCGCACCACTCACCTGCAAAACAGTCCACCGGACTATTTTGCTTTTGGCTCGTGCCCCCTTGGGGTTCAAGTCCTTCTGATATGAACCTGAATATAAAAAAATAAAGCACCCGATTGGGTGCTTTATTTTTTACAGGGGCAGAAGGACTTGAACCCTCGGCACTCGGTTTTGGAGACCGATGCTCTACCAACTGAGCTATACCCCTAAACAATTACTTTAACAGTATAGCACAGCGCTTTCGGTTTGTAAAGAAAAATTTTTATATTTTTCAGAAATTTCCCGCAAGGGCATATTCCAATCGGATTTTATCCGATATCATTGCAATAAATTCGGAGTTGGTGGGTTTGCCACGCTCGGAATCTATGGTGTAGCCGAACATATCGTTAAGCACAGAAGGATCTCCCCTATTCCACGCCACCTCTATAGCGTGGCGGATGGCTCGTTCTACCCTCTGGGGAGTGGTATCGTACTTCTTTGCCACCTCAGGATAGAGAACTTTGGTGACGGAATGAGCAAGCTCCATATCGTCTGTCATCATAGTGATTGCCGTGCGGATATAATGATAACCCTTGATATGAGCAGGGATGCCGATTCTCTGGATGGTCTCGGTGATGCGAAGTTCTGTATTATATTCACCACCACCTGAAAGACCTTTCTTATTAGGCGCCGGGTTTTCCCTGATGATTTCTATAAGCACCGAATAATCTATAGGGCGAAGAAGGTAATATCTGGCACCCAGCTCCATTGCCTTTTTAAGAAGCATATCGTTATTTACCGCAGTGACTACTATAAACGACGGCTTGGGATCTAATCGGGCTTCGTTAATCTTTTTGATAACGCCGAAGCCATCTATCCCCGACATCACAACCCCGGTGATAACCACATCAGGCTTACCGCTCATTATCTCGTGATATGCGCTCTTGCCATCGGTGACAAACCCCATAACCTCCACATCATCAAAAGATGACAGAAACTCACTCACCTCTGTGCAGAACGTGGTATCACTGTCGGCAATCAGTATTTTTGATTTTTTTAATTCTTTCATAACAAATTCGTCCTCCAAAGTTCTTTATAATTGTAAATATTTACCATATTTGAATTATATACCATATTTTTCCATAAAGCAATAGAAGATTTTGTCGGAAAATGGGTTTTGTAAACTTTTGGTAATTTTTTACATATTGTATCCTGATGTTTTGGTTATTTGTACTTTGGGGCAGAAAAATCCCCTTGCCTGATATGTGGCAAGGGGATAATAATTGGTATATTCGAATGATTACCAGTTAAGGAGCTCTTCCATAAAGTAACCTCTGTAGCCGTTCTCCTGCGCCCACTTACAAGCGGTTAGAACGATATCCTTGAAGTCGGGAAGGTATACAGTATAATCCTCATAGAAATACTGCTCGTGAATCATAATATCAAGACCGCCTGCATTGCCGGGGTTTGCCTTGATGGATTCCATCTTATCGATTACGCCGTCTAAGGTGAGGGAGTTCAACACAGAGTCGATTCTTCCGAAGAGCACGTCTTCTTCTGTGTCGTACCAGAAGTCACGGTTTTTAAGATGCTCATCTACAAAGTATGTGGGGCAGTAATAGCTTACTGCTGCCTCACCTATTGATTTGCGCACATAGAAATATCCGTAAAGGCCCTTGATACCTATATTGCGAAGGCCTCTTACACCATCCAGTGTGGACTCACCCCAGTGAACTGTAGTGGCATTGGCACAGAGGGTCTCCTCACCTGCGAAACGGATAATCTGCTCATGAATCTGCTTCGCATCCTCGGAAATCTCGGTCATAGTGGTATTGAGATAGGGTTTGCTGGGCTTTACATCCTTGGCATGGAAAGAAAGCTTGAGCCATGAAGAGTTGGCAATCCACTCGTCTTTGAACTTATCGGTCATCATAGTGAGATTGAAGTATCCCCTATCCTTCTCAAAACCTGCGTATTCCTTGCACTCATAATGAATATTGATCTGCACGGTAGCACCGTACTTATCGTGAGCTTCTTTATAGATTGCAAGGTAAGGGTTATCAAAAATCGAGGTGTATGTATCTTTGTTCTCATTGATATCTTTAAGGAAGATGATATTATCATCAGAGGACAAGCGGTAAATGCCAAAAGCATTCTTAAGGCGGAGCACCACAATCTTGGTCTGCTCGCCACTATCTGTATCCTTGGCAACAAGAGTGGTTCTGCCATAGGGGAAAGCCATCTCAAGCTCAAAATTCTCACCGTTTAATTTGGCGGGTTTCTCATTGATCTCAAGATTTTTTACACCGTCTGCCTTAACGATTACATTTACATAGAGCATACCGTCCTTCTCGTAACCGTCATTGACATTGATACAGTCACCATCTATAGGGAAGAGAAAACGGATTTTGCCATCTCTGTTCAAATAGTCTCTCATAATAAACACTCTCCTAAAATGTATTTAATATATTGTCATTATAACTCATTTCAAAACTTTATTCAAGAACTGTTTTGTTCTTTCGTTCCTGGGATTGCCCAGCACTTCCTGAGGGGTGCCCTCCTCTACTATGACACCATTATCCATAAACACTACTCTGGTGGCAACCTCACGGGCAAAGCCAATCTCGTGGGTCACGACTATCATGGTGTTCTTCTCCGAAGCGAGCTTACGCATTACCTCTAGCACCTCGCCGGTAAGCTCGGGGTCAAGGGCGGATGTGGGCTCGTCAAAAAGCATTATCTCGGGGCGCATAGCCAGGGCTCTGGCAATAGCCACGCGCTGTTGCTGACCGCCTGAAAGCTGGCAGGGATAGGAATCCTCTTTATCAGAAAGACCTACATCAGCTAAAAGCTTGCGGGCGTACTCAATCGCCTTGGCCTTATCCTCTTTCTTTACAACAACGGGAGCTTCAATGATATTCTGGAGTACGGACTTTTGCGGAAACAAATTGAAATTCTGAAAAACCATACCCATCTTCTTGAAAATCTCACGAAGAATCTTATCACTTTTATACTTACCGTTCTCTACGATGGTCTCCCCATCAAATACGATGGTACCGTCATTTATAATCTCTAATTTATTAAGACAGCGCAGAAGCGTACTCTTGCCCGAGCCGGAAGGGCCGATAACTGCCACCACTTCGCCTCGGTCAACCTTGATATCAATACCCCGGAGTACCTTCGTTTTGCCAAAATTTTTAACAATGTTAGTTGCTTCCAGTATAGCCATATTCAACCTCTGTAATAGTCAAATTTTTTCTCAATATATCCGAATAAGAGTGTGAGCACTCCGCAGAAAATCAGGTAGAATGCACCTGAATAGAATACAGGCCATATGAGTGCCTTTGACGCCACAAAGTTCTGCGCGGTCTGGGTAATCTCCACTACCGCAATTATTCTGGCAAGGGATGTATCCTTTACCAATGTGATGATTTCATTACTCATCGGTGCTACGATACGCTTTACCACCTGCATAAACAGTATGCGGAAAAACACCTGAATCTTGCTCATTCCAAGAACATAACCCGCCTCGTACTGACCCTTGGATATAGACTCAATTCCACCTCGGTAAATCTCGGAGAAATATGCGGCATAGTTAATCACAAAGGCAATAAGGGCTGCGTTTATTCTGGACAAACCCATATAGCCAAAGATAAGACTGGGGCCGTACATGAACAGAATCAACTGCAACATAAGGGGTGTGCCACGGATAATCCATACAAACACACGGGTGATATAACTGATAGGCTTGAATTTACACATTGAACCCATGGCAATTATCATACCCAAAGGAATTGCGCAAACCAACGTAACAATGAATATATACAAGTTGACGCTGAAGCCTTCCAGCAGTTTAGATGTGACTGTTAAAAACATATTATTTCATCCTATTTTGTATTAACACCGCAAAAGAACTATCCCTGAAAAAGGGGTAGTTCTTTTGCAAGTTTTATTATTTATCTCAGATATTATTTGCCAACCATAGCATTTGCCAATGTGTAGTCAAGAACTGCTGCATCGGCGGTGTTGGACTTAACTTCGAGCAAAGCGTCTGTCTGCTTGGTAACTGCTGTGTATTTTGCTTTTGCAAGATTCTCGTCGTCTTTGATTGCAGACTCACCGGCAGATGCGGTCTCTGCTACGAGGTTTGCTCCAGAAAGGGATGCTGTGTCGGTGTACTTGGAAGCGTCTGCCTTTCTGATAACTACAACCTGCTTATTGAGGATGTAGGGAATGGTGAAGTCAAGATTCTCTTCTCTCTCTTCTGTCATTGTGAAACCGTTCCAGATACAGTCGATTGTCTTAGCAGCAAGCTCGATCTCTTTTGTATCCCAGTTGATTTCTACAAACTCGGGCTCAACACCAAGCTTTGCACAAACTGCTTCTGCAAACTCTGTATCGAAGCCTACGAATTTACCTTCGTCATTGGTGTAGTTCATGGGAGCGTATACGGTGTAACCGATGGTCATCTTACCCTTGCCCTTTATGTACTCAAGGTCTGACTCGCCCTGTGAACGGGGTGCAACCTCTTTGGGCTCTACAAGGTTATCTGCCAAATCATACTTAGCAGCAATCTTGGAAAGTGTGCCATCCTCATAGAGCTCTTTGATGATCTTGTTAACTGATTCTACAACGTCACTGCCTGTACGGAAACCAATACCGTATTCTTCAACAGCGAGGTCAAGACCTTCAACAGTCATAAGGTCTTTGTAGTTAGTACCGCCACCGTTGCCACAAGCAACCAATGCAATTGCCATTACAGCAACTATAAGCAAAGAAATAAGTTTTTTCATAATAAAACCTCCAAATGAAATTTGTTTATGGTGTAAGTATATCACGTTGCTTTACTGTTGTAAAGCAGTAAATTGAAAAACTTGCTATTTTTATGCACTTTTGCCTACAAAATACATTTGATACATTCTACTCTTGGGTATTTTGTATATTTTGGGGTGTTTTCCCTGTTCTGTATCCCCTTACCAGCATCACTCCGCCCACAATTACGGCCACCACCGCCACTATCTGTGACACCTTAAACATTCCTACATACAGGCTATCGGTGCGAAGGGCCTCTATAAAGAATCTGCCAAGACCGTAAAGGGAAATGTAGGTCCAGAAAATCTGGCCGTCAAACTTTTTGTTCCTTATAAGTACAACGAGGAATACGGCAATAGCCAATGTCCAGAGGGATTCATAAAGGAAGGTGGGATGAACTGTTGCCCAGGTGGTCATGGATGAATCAGCATAAAGCTTCATACGGAATATATATGTATCCGCCACCGCAGAGCCAAAGGCCTCACGATTGACGAAGTTACCCCATCTGCCCACACCCTGACCGATGGCAAGACCAATACAACACACATCCAAAAGCCTGAGGGGTGAAATCTTCTTCACACGGCAATACACCAACACCGTGGCAATCGCACCTATCACGCATCCGTAAATGGCTATACCGCCCTCCCATATCTTGAATATATCGGCAAGGCGGTCTTTATATTGGTCAAAACTGAAAGCTACATAATATATCCTGGCGCAGATTATGCCTATGGGGGTTGCCCATATCACAACATCTAAGATGTTCTCTTCGCTGAGGTCATTCTTCCTGGCAAGATACATACAAAGCACAATCGCAAGAATCATACCCAAAGCGATTATTATGCCGTACCAATGGATGTTGGTGCCCAGGACGGTCTTTGACGGATTGAGCAAAAGACCAAGGCCGGGAAATTCTATAGGGCCGTCAAATGAACGGCTGCCAAGGGATGCAATATTACTTATATCTCCCATACTGTCGACTCCTTTAAGCAATCTTAATCAATTATAGAAATGGCCCTGTTATCCTCGGAAAACACAGCTCTGAGTCGCTCATTGATATAGGGAAGATCTATGGATTCGAGTATCTCGTGGAATCTGAATATATTGATTTCTGAGAAAATATTGCGAAGAACTAGTCGGCTGATGCTGGTAACATCATTGAAGGTGCGGGCGAAATTACCCAACACCGCTTTGCGGGTGCGGGTGAGTTCTTCCTCGCTGATACCCTTTTCCACATATTCCTCCACCCTCTTGCGGATACGTTCACAAACCGTCTCAGGTTCGGCACTCTCTCCGCCAAACACCACGCAAGAGAACTGAGGCAGACACATTACATCTGTATCAAACGAGCTATTGATAAGGCCTTCTTCATAAAGTTCACTATACAGGTCGCTACTATCCCCTGCTATAGCACGGGTAATGATTTTCATGGCAAGTTCGTTCTTCAAAACATCATCGCCCTTATGGGGTTGATTATCCTTATATCCCATATTGAACAAGGGGATTGACACCTCAAGGGATGCACGGATTTCCTTCATATTGGCACCATCAGGCTCTTCGGGATATACAGACACCGCTTTGCCGAAACCGTCCTGAACAATATTTTCCTCAATAATCTCCGCCACCTCATGAGGATCGAGATCGCCCGTCACGCATACCGCCATATTGGCCATATTATAGAAGGTCTCATAACATTTATAAAGGACATCCTTATCTATCTTGGAGATGGACTCCACAGTACCTGCAATATCGATATTTACGGGGTTATTCTTATAGAGCGCTTTAAGGAGATTGAAGTGCACACACCACTCGGGGTCATCCTCATACATACGGATTTCCTGACCGATAATACCCTGCTCTTTGGCTACGTTCTCATCGGTGAAGTAAGGCTCCTGAACATAGGAAAGAAGATGGGCAAAGCTCTCGTTGAATTTATCGGTGCAACCGAAAAGGTAGCAGGTGTTGGTAAATGAAGTAAACGCATTAGCATTGGCTCCGTACTCGGAGAACTTGTCAAAGGCGTTAGTGCCGTCGGGCTGCTCGAAAAGTTTATGTTCAAGGAAGTGGGCAATACCATCGGGAACTTTGATTACCTCATCACTGCCCTTGGGGATGAATTCATTGTCCACAGAGCCGTATCGGGTGCCAATGATGGCATACTTCTTGCTGAAGCCCTTCTTGGGTATGATAAACACACCAAGACCACTCTTGTGCTCGCCTACATACATTGTCTCATCTAAATGCTTATTGTATATTTTAGTAAGTTCCACAATTATTCCCTCCCCTTCAAGAAATAAACCGTATCTAAAGTGACATTTTCAACCGCTTTGATAATCTCTTCTTTAGTAACTGCGTTCACCTTATCAATCGCTTCTTCAATAGACAAGGTCTCGCCATAGAGAATCTGACCCAAATAGAAATCCTTCATAGAAAAGGGACTATCATAGCAGGAACGATAGTGACTGGCGAGGAATTCCTTGGAATTGTGTATCTCCTCGGAGGTGAAGTCTCCTGCTTTAACCTTATCTAATTCTGCAACAATTTCCCTCTTGGCTCTTTCAAAGTTAGACACCTCTATGCCCGATGCTACCATCATAATCGCACTATACTTATCAAGGCGACTACTTACATAGTATGCAAGGGATGATTTCTCACGAACATTATTGAAGAGCTTGGAATGGGGGCCACCGCCAAAGATGGAGTTTGCCACCAACAAGGGATAATAAAGCTCATCCTTGAAATCCACAAAGGTACGGAAACCCATTACCAGTTTGCCCTGGGCAACATCAAAAACGTCTGTCACGTTATTATTACCTGCTTTGTCGGATTTGATGATATCAAAGGATGTTTCTTTAATATTTATATCTTTGCTATCAAAGGACTTTTTAAGATAATCCGCTATGCTATCAACATCACAACGTCCGATTACGAATATATCAATAGGGCTTTCATTTATGATGCGGATGTAGTGGTCATAAAGAGTCTTGCCGTTTAATGCATCCAGATCCTCTACATATCCATACTCACTTATACCCGCACTCTCGCCCTTACACATCTCCTCAAGGCAACGCACAGAGGCATAAGCACGTTTATCATTGATAAGACCTTCAATGGATTCTTTGAGGTTCTTTTTCTCGGTGTTTACGATTTTCTCTGAAAAACCACCGTTCTCCACAAGGGGGTTGAACATGAATTCAAACATCATATCAAACACATCAGGAAGGATATCCTCACCTGCTATGCGCTCATCCACCACACTGAAGGTAGCGCTTATGGTATGGGTACCGCCCTTGCGGGATACGGAGATATCATACGCTGTGCCGTAGAGGGATTCAAGATGACGGTTGATATCCTTCATAGTGGGATAGCCTGCAGTAGCAGAACGAAGCACTCCCGCAAGAAGCGAATTGGCAGTAACCTCTTCTCTCACCGCAGGTCTGTGCAAACACATCGACACCGACACCGTCTTATACTTATCATCCGGTATATAGCAAAGCGTTACACCGTCTGCTATACGGATTTTCTTGAGTTCGTTCATAAAAACTTCTCCTTCCGTCAAGGTTGAACCTTGGTTGTATTTGCAATCAATCCGATATTGATTTCTACATTGTTTATTGATATAATAATAACATCATCAGAGGATTTTTTCAATAGAATTAAAGTCATATTATAATTTTTATCCTATATTCTGCCACAAACGAGGTGTCATTATGATACAAAGAGAAATTATGGTCAAATCTTCCATTGACGGCACTATGCAACCGTCTTTGTTCTATAAGTCGGATTCCAAGGAAAAGAGACCTCTTCTGGTGGGACTGCACACCTGGAGTTTTGACAGATTCAACCAGACAGACAATATGTTGCCCTATGCAGAAAAATACGATTTCAATCTTCTGCTCCCGGAATTTCGTGGGCCGAATCTCCCATCCAATCCCAACTGTACTCTTGCCTGCGGGTCTGTATGTGCAAAGCAGGATATCAAAGATGCTATTGACTATGTAGTGGCAAACGAGAATGTGGATAGTGAGAATATATTCCTGTTAGGTCTCAGCGGTGGCGGACATATGGCACTTATGATGGCGGGATTGTGCCCCGAGTATTTCAAGGCGATAGGTGCTTACGTACCGATTACCGATATGGTCAAGTGGGCAGAGACGAGTGAGAAATACAGACCTCACATAATTGCTTGTTGCGGTGATAAGAACGAGATGGCAAAGCGTTCTCCCGTTACATACATTGACGAGATCGCAAAGGCCAACCTCAAAATCTTCCACGGCAAGTATGATGGCATTGTGCCTGTGACCCAGAGCATCGAGTTCTACAATCTCATGATGGAAAAGCATCCGAAATCAAGGGTGTTCCTCGACATATTTGACGGCACACATCAGATTGATATGGAGCAGGCAATGTATTGGATTCTATCCCAATACAAACCCACAGAGAAAACTCATGTGACAGGCTGATAAACCAACCCAAAAGACTTCTTTACAAAAAGAAGTCTTTTTTTCGTATTTGATTGACTTTGACCGTTATTGTGATATAATTTGTGTATAGTATATATTGGGGATTTTTCCTTTGATATCCCCTTGTATTTACGACAAAACGGAGGGTTCATTATGCTTACAGACAGTTACAAAAAGATTCACGAAGGGGTTATATCCCTGTCAGGTGAGAGCGTAGGCGCAGAGGGTGTGACAAAAGATACAATCGCATCCCTTAAAGGCGGTGACGCTATCGTAGAATTCAAGCCCATTGACGATGCAGCCAAAAAGTTGGTAGAGGAAATGTTGGAGCAGGAATTCGTTGACAATGACGAGGGATTCATTATACATATTACCGACAAAGTTACAATATATGCAGACAGTGACAGAGCAAAGCTTTTTGCCGCATGTTCTGTAAAAGATAAATACATTGACGGCAAAATCAACAAGGGTATCTGGTGGAGTTATCCCGCAGTGAAACACCGTTCACTACGTATATTCCTCCCGCCCAAGGGTGAGATAGACTATTTCTACAAATTGATGGATCAGATAGTGCATCTCGGCTACAACTCCATTCTGCTTGAAATCTGTGGTGCCCTCGAATTCAAACGTCACCCCGAGATCAACAAGGCGTGGCTTGAATATTGTGCTTCCGTTCATTCTGATCCCCAGAAGTACAGATACGTAGGCAGAGGTTACTACCGTCTCAAAAACTCCGTGCACACCTTCAACGCAGGCGGACAGGTTTACTCTCAGGAAGAGATGAAGGAACTTGCCCAATACTGCCGCGACAGATTTATAGAGATCATCCCCGAAGTGCCTTCACTTTCACACAGCGAATACATCTGCATCGCACATCCCGAGCTCCGGGAGTGTGCCGACGAGCCCTATGCAGCAACCGCTTGTCCTTCAAATCCCGACCTCAACAAGTTGGTATTCGACCTCTATGACGAGGTACTTGAGGTATTCGACTGCAAAGCAATCCATATCGGCCACGACGAGTGGTGGACTATGTGTGTATGCGACAAGTGCAAAGACAAAGACCCCATTGACTTGTACGTTAACAACGTCCTTGAAAGCTACAACTACTTGAAGAGCAAGGGCATCAAAACATATATGTGGGGCGAGAAGCTGGTATCCACCAAGAGCAAAAACGGCGAAGTGCACTGTGCTGCCGAGAAGGTTATCTACACAGTACCCACCAAGGGTGATGTAAAATCCATTGAAGTAATGGGTCAGGAAATCCCCATCTATGACAGATACTGGTTCAATGCTCCCGACTGGGTTAAGGAAGAGGGCTTCAAGCAGGTTATCAGAAGTCTCGAGGGTTGCAGTAGCAAGCTCCCCCCCGATATCGTATACATCAACTGGGCTTGGCATTCCGATACGGAATTTGCCGACAACGTATTCTATCGCGAAGGCAAAGAAATGATTCTCGGTAATACCTGTCCTTCTATACTCAACAACTACAAATTGAGATACAAATACGGCACAAGCGGTTTCAGCGTATCCAACTGGGCAGAGACCACACAATACGGCATGCAGGATTACTCCACTCCCTTCCAGCTTGGATACGGCAGTATCATCTCCTGGAATCATGAGCGTACCGAGTACAATCACAAGAAGAACGTATTTGATACCGTTAACGGACTTTACAATCTCCACAACAGAGAAGTTCTTGAAAATGACCATATCGAAATTGTGCATACAGTAGTCAAGGATTTCCCCGATGGCAGAGTATCATATGCATCAATGGCGGCGCCCAAGCTCCATCTCATGAATCTCGGTCATTACCTTATCACCTACAAAGACGGCTCCACCCACGAAGAGCCCGTGTATTTCAGTCTTAACATCTCCGCAAGCGATATATGGTATGAAAGAATCATCAGCGGCGGTACCTTCGCCTACTCTATGGATGGCGATATCTCCCACCCCTCTCCCGTTTGCGACTTCATTGAAGAAGGCGACAAAACATGGTACAAGACAGTTATCCCCGCAAAGGGCGAAATTGAAAAATGGGAATTCATCCCCAGAGAAGACCTTGAAGGATATGTGGAAACAAAAGCCCTCAAGCTTATCAAGAAATAACTACACAAAACAGAGTTGCATATACTGCAACTCTGTTTTGTTTTACTGTTATTTTTTAATGCCGATACCTTTGACTTTAGTACGGAGTTCGTCTTCGATTAAGCGGAGCGCCTCACCGAAACGTTGGAAGTGGACAATCTCCCTCTCGCGGAGGAATTTGATGGGATCTCGCACATCAGGGTCATCTGCAAGGCGGAGTATATTATCATATACCACTCTCGCTTTCTGCTCGGCTGCGAGGTCCTCGGTGAGGTCTGCGACCACATCACCCGTAACCGCTATTGCCGTGGCATCGAAGGGTACGCCTGTGGCATTTGCCGGGTATACACCAGTGGAGTGGTTCATAAAATAATCACCGAAACCACTTTCCTTGACAATCTGGGAATCAAGGTCACGGGTGAGCTGATAAACTATAGTTCCCACCATCTCAAGGTGCGAAAGTTCTTCATTTCCGATGTCGTTTAAGATTGCCTTTGTCTCGGGGGTAGGCATAGAAAACCTTTGGCTCAAATATCTCAAAGATGCTCCCAGCTCACCATTGGGGCCGCCGTACTGGCTGATTATGAATTTTGCCAGAGCCGGATTGGGGTTCTTGATTTTCACAGGGTAGATGAGTTTCTTTTCATACAAAAACATAAATATTTCCTCCTATCTTTCCCAGGGCCACTTATACTTTGACGATGCCCACTCAAAGGGCGTATCCGCAGAAGAGTCTCCTGCCATAAGAGGACCGTTTTTTCTGATATAATCGTACCGTGCGGATTGGAGGGTTTTGCTGATTTTATTGAACATCTCAAGTGCCTCTTTATCATTGGGATGGGTATCCAGATAGAGATTTAGATCTGTCATAGCAAACTGCATTGCACTGAAAGTACCCGTCATATCAATATCGGGAGTTGTTCCCTCGTTATTGCAACACTCATTTGACGGAGTGTTGCATTGCATTTCTTCGGGAGTAATACAACATTCACTATTGCGATATATCATAATTGCCTCCTGTTCTTCTATGGGCGGAAGGGGTTCATAATGCCTATATTGGCATAGGTGGAGAAGGGAATGTCAAGCACCTTGAACATTGTGCCTCTCTCCAATGCCTTATCTATGGGGTAGATGTTCTCAAACTTCGAATACGGCACATAGGCAATACCGTAAGCGGGTGTGGTAGGCATATATTCGATTTTATCCATATATCTGCACCTCCGTGTGATTGGTTTAGCAAGAGCTTTCGCTCCTTATATATTATTCACCGAAAGGCAAAGGCGTTACAATCCAAGTTGACAAAACTCTACAATAACCCTATAATATATCCATCGGGAGTTGATATGATTTGGTAAAAAACGATATTATAAACGTATATATAGAATCTAACGGGTTTGAAGGCGAAGGTATCGCAAGGGTTGACGGGTTGCCCGTGTTTATCCGTGGCGGTGCCGAGGGTGACCGTGCCGACGTGAGAATCCTTAAAGTGAACAAGAATTTTGCCTTCGGCAAGATCGAGAAAATCACCGAGCCATCTCCCCACAGACGGGAGGCACTCTGCCCTAACCATTCAAAGTGTGGCGGATGCACCATGGCCCACATCAAATATGAAAAGCAACTTGATATAAAGAAAAACACGGTGGTAAGCAACCTGCGCAAGTTTGCCCGTCTTGGTGATGGGGATTATACATTCGAGGGTATAATCGGCGCAGACAGTGAATACTACTACCGAAACAAAGCACAATTCCCCGTGACTTATGCAGGAGGTAAGGCGGTATGCGGATTTTATGCACCCTCAAGCCACAGAGTGATACCCTGCGAAAGTTGCAATATTCAGGATGAGAAAATCAATACTGTGGCAAATGCTGTGCTTGAGTATATAAACGAGAACGGCGTATCCTTATATGACGAGACTACGGGTAAAGGAATCATACGTCACATATATATCCGCACATCTGTAAGCGGAGATATAATGGCGGTAATCATCACAAATACCAAAAAGCCCCTACCCTATGCAGACAAGCTGATAGAAAAGCTCACCGCCATTGAAGGTGTGAAAAGTATTGTGCAGAATATCAACACCCGTGCCGACAATATAATTATGGGCAACAAAAACACTCTCCTCTGGGGCGAGGACAAAATCCTGCTCACCTTGGGAGAGCTTAAATTCAACGTGTCACCCGCCAGCTTCTTTCAGGTGAATCCTGCGCAGACGGTGAAGTTATACGAAAAGGCATTGGAGTACGCTTCACTCACAGGTGAAGAGACCGTGTTTGACCTGTATTGCGGTGTAGGAAGTATATCCCTCTTTATGGCGAAAAAGGCGAAAAAGGTGTATGGTGTAGAGATTGTGGAAGACGCCATTGAAAACGCCAAAGCCAATGCCGAGATGAACGGCATCACCAACACCGAGTTCTACGCAGGTGACTGCACAGACATTGTGGACACCCTTATCAAAGACGGTGCCACCGCTGATGTGGTGGTGGTAGACCCGCCCAGAAAGGGCTGTGACGAGAAATTGCTTGAACTTATAAACACCATCTCACCTAAAACATTGGTGTATGTATCCTGCAACAGCGCAACACTGGCAAGAGATGTGGCAGTACTAAAATGTATGGGCTACAAGACGGAAAAGGTCACCGCAGTAGATCTTTTCCCCCAGACGGGCCATGTGGAGTGTGTGGCGAGATTAAGTAAATAATGGTTTAATTATTACATAAGAAAGGAGGATGGGCATGAAGAAGAATCTATTCAAAGAGGTTACTCTTATGAATGCGTTGCTATGTCTTTTTGTGGTGTTGATTCACCTGACGTCGGCGCCGATTGAGGCGTTTGATGTGGGGAGTTGGCAATACATTTTGTCCTTTGCCATAAACAAGGCATTAGTATACTGCGTGCCTGCCTTCCTTTTCTTAAGCGGTCTTAAATTATATGCCGGATATGAGGAGCGGAAAATCGATCTGCCACGATTCTGGTGGGGCAGATGCAAGAAGATTCTTATCCCCTACATCGTGGCGACGTTAGTGTATTTCCTCTGCTTTTACCTCAACAAGTCGGTAAAGATAGCGGAGTTGCCTATGCATCTTCTCCTCGGCTCGCTGGTGGTGCATTTTTACTACATCATAATCGCTGTGCAATGCTATATTGCATTCCCCTTGTTGAAAGTGGCATTCAAGAAATTCCCCATAGCAGTTATCATACTATCTGCCGTATCTACGGTGGTGTTCAACCAGTTTGTGTATTTCCCCTATCGTGACAGGTTTATCGGCACGTATATACTGTATTTCGTGATGGGCATGGCCTTTGCAAAATACAAAATGGGTGAAAAGGATTTTGGATTTTACCTTATAGGGATTTTCGTATCAATCCTGGTGGGCGCGGTGCACAACCAATACATCTACGCTACGCTTACAGTGGATTTCATATACACCTATGCAAACCTTATAACTGTGGTGTACGTGTTGCTGGCCATATGGGCGGTATACGGAATATGCCTCAAAGCATCACAGATAAAATGGATTGACAAAGTGGCAGGGGCGATAAGTGATGTATCATACAATGTGTACCTGTATCACTTTGTGGTGATATTTGCCATGCAGTACTATCTCTTCCCCGAATCGAAGTTGTCACCCGGGGCACAGTTCTGGATATCTGCAGGAGTGGTATATGGACTGATAGCCATATACACCGTGGCAAATTATTATATAAAGAAGCTTATAAAAGCAAAAAGACCTTCCTGATGGAAGGTCTTTTCTTATTATCAATAATAATTATTTATACAGCTAACGAGTCTGCCAAGGGCAGATGCGCTCTTGCAGAATACAGGCAGACGTCTCTTGCCGTCCAAAGTGGATATTCTGTATTTATCTCCCGCTATGGTAACATCCTTGAAGGTGAGTTTACCTCGGCTCGACACCGCATACACACCCTCACGGTCAACCTCATCACACTTATAGAAAATCAGTATGCTGCCTTTCTTTATACCGTGTTCGGGAACGTCATCACCCTCATAGTTAAGAGCAAAGAGGCTATTCTCGCCGAAGTGTCTTAAATTGGGAAGTTCAAAATAGGCTTTGATGCGGTTATAGTTATCGGATAGAAGGTCCTCGGGGATGAAGAGGGGTATCTTCGGACCAAAGAAGCCTTGAACGAACACCGTCTCCCATCCGTCTATATCAGAAAGTACATTTCCGTACTTTTCCTCTGCCCGCCTGATGAATTCCACGGGCGGAAGGGAGATGCCCTTCTCATACTCCAAAAGGTCTTCTGCAGAGCAACCGAGGGTGGCGGCAATCTCATCATAGGATATGCCCTGGTTGGAAACAAGTTCATTTATTATACGGGAAAAGGTATTATCCATATATAATATCCTCACTTAAAGTATCAAGAATTTTTGTCATATTATCATCGGAATACTCCACCTCGGCAGAGTACATACGGGCAATATCGGATAGAACTTCTATGCTATGGTCTGCGCCTTTTTGAAACATAGCACCGATAAGCACCACCGACACAACTGCAAAGCGGATGCGGGAGGCAAGTCCTCCGCATACTACTGCATCAGGGATATGGCGATACAGAAAATAGCAGGCTAGTTGCTCAAAGGGGATACGGAAATTATCATCGTGGAAAATACCGAAGTCAAACTCATAGCCCATTAAATCGATTAGCATTTCGCTCCATTTATCATCTAATCTCTCGAGGGAGAGATAGGCGTCACAAAGTTTATCCAAAGATATTAAAGTAATATCCATATCTGCCCTGAAGGATACATCGGAGAGCACATCAAGAAAATCCCTTCCCCTACTCTGCAACACATCAAAAAGATGCTGACGGAAGTCATATACCACCCTCTCATCATCCGTGAGGGGGGCATCTTCACCAGTAGCACATTTCACGGCGAAGGGCTCCGTGCAATTTAAGACTATCCGTGCTGCTTCCTCACAACAAAGGCCCAAACCCAGCTCGGTGAAGTTATCATAGAAATTGCGAAATCTTGGGTGGTCTGCACATATATTGCATATACCCTCATCACCCAAGGCGGTGATGATATCGCAAAGGCCGTATTCGTTCAAGAAGGGGCATCTGTCATCTGCGCCCAAAACGAAATGGGGTGAATCTCCGATACAGGCAATATTGCTACGAAGTCTATCACCTATATCGCCATCAAGGTTGCGGTATACATCAAGGGTGTCGGGGTCAATATCTATCTCCCAACCGATGCAACAATTATGTGTGCATTTATCGGCTATACACTTGAATTTATCATAGTAGCAAGGTACAAACTCTATCATAGAATCTGCTCCATCCCGATCTTCTGCACCTGCATACCCAATGCCTCATAAAAGCCACGGGCATTATCATTAAGCGCCCATACGTTGAGAGTGACGTTATAGCATCCTGATGATTTGGCATAGTCAAGGACATAATTATAGAGAGCCTTGCCCACACCTTTGCCACGACAGGTCTTATCAGTGCAGAGGTCGTCTATATACAAGGTCTTTATATCCGTAAGGATGTTATTATCTATATGCTGAATCATGACACAAAAGGCATAACCCACCACTCCGTCTTCCGTATCGGCTACGAAGATGGGGCGGGCATCATCATGGATAATATCGGACAGCTCCTCGGGCAGATATTTAACGGCGTTGCCCTTGAATATATCGGGTCTGCCGTTATGATGAACATCAAGCACCTGAGAAAGCAAATCTGAAAGGCGGGGGATGTCCCCATCCGTTGCTCTGCGGATATTCATATCAATGCTCCTCTTAATTTACAGGATTCTTATCAGGGTGAAATACAGGAAGTTATTTCACGTATCTTTTTTTATCAATATAGTCTTTGATGAGTTCTATGGTATCTGCAGGGATTTCCTCATCAAAATCTGCAAAGGTGTTACCTGACACACTATTGCCTGTGAGGACATTATACCACAAAAGGCCTAAGGCGTATCTGCCTGTGCCACGACTGGCGTGGAAGTTATCACGATAAAGCTTGTCCACTCCTGCGTCCACAAGGTATTGAACAAGGGAGCCTGACGGGATTACCATATCTGCCTTGATATCTGCCGCCGCACTTTCGTACGCTTTCTTAATATCCAGATACATATCACTGCAATCGGTATAACCCATCTCCTCGGTGAGTCTGACACTACCTGAAAGGTATGCCCAGGTCTCGTGGAGAACAATCTTTGCCTTGGGGCAGAGCTTTCGCACATACTCCACAAGAGAATCAAGATAGGGCTGATATGTACTGTAATCCACCGATTCACTGCTCACCTGCTGAAGGGTGACCATATCCCAGTTGCGACTTAAAAGGGCTTCTTTGATTGACATAGGAAAGCCCGTGGTGTCACCATTCATCTCAAGGATATAGTCTCTGACATCACCCATCATATTCCTATAATGACGGGAAAGCGGACATCCGCCTATATACAGATTGAAGGTGGTGAGCTTTACTCCGTCTGCCCTGGCGATCCTGCTCAAATACCTCTGAGCATCCTGGGAAAAGCTATTACCAATTGACAAGATATTCATATATACTTCTCCTTCGTGGTTATATCATAGTCATAAGTTGGGCAATGCCCACAAACATAACATCATTTATCAATGCAAACAACGGCACAAGGAAGCGGAACTTCTTTTTGGAGGTTTTATGATTGAATATAACCATACCAAAAAGTGCTCCCCATCCGCCCAAAAGAAAGGCACAAGTAAGCAGTGTGGCTTCCTTTATGCGACGTCCGCCACGACGGGCACGGAATTTGTCATAACCATAGATGAGGGCGGTGAGGATATTCCACCCTATCACCATATACATCCATCTATCCATTACTCTTCACCTCAATTAAAGACAAAGTTTGAAGATTTCTTTGATATTATTATAGTCAAGCTCAACGTAGCTTCTGACTGTTCTTGATTTGCCAAAGGTACATAAATCTGCAAGGCGGGATGCCAGTGCATCGCTGTCTTCTACAGTTACTCCGCATTCGCTGACTGTAAGAGGCATACCGATTGAGGCAAAGAATTTCTCCATCTCCTCTATACCGCAAAGGGCGGCGGTGGCATCATCCGGTTCGGTCACTCCCCATACGTTTCTTGCAAACTGGGCAAAGCGGGGGATATTCTCTTTATACACAAATCTTGCCCAAGCAGGAAAAAGCACTGCAAGGCCTGCACCATGGGCAATATGGTCATACTCCCCGCTTAAGGCGTGTTCAAGCTGATGCACAGCGAGTTTATTATCCCTGCCACAACCTGTGAGGTCATTATGGGAAAGGCTGGATGCCCACATGATAGCGGCTCTTGCGTTATAGTCATCGGGTGAGTCCATCACCGTCTTTGCACCGTCTACAACAGAGCGAAGAATGCTCTCGGCAATAGAATCGGTAACGGGGGTAGGCTCGCAGGGAATGAAGTATCTCTCCATAGTATGAGCCATAATATCAACCACACCGCAGGCGGTCTGGTATTTACTTACTGTATAAGTGAGCTCAGGATTGCAGATAGAGAAAAGGCAACGGTTGAACTCGGTGTTGAAACCCCTTTTCATATTGAGTTCCATATTGGTAAGCACCGCAGAACCGCTCATCTCGCTACCTGCTGCCGAGTGGGTAAGAATACACGCTACGGGAAGCGCCTTTTCTGGTGTGGCTTTACCTGAGTTGAAATCCCACACATCACCATCATAGAGTGCGCCTGCAGCGGTGGACTTGGCAGAGTCTATAGTACTGCCTCCGCCTACGGCAAGGATGAGCTCTACCCCTTGCTCCCTTGCAACCTTAATGGCTTCACGGACAAAGGTCACCTTGGGATTTGGCTCTACTCCGCCAAAATCAATTATATCTATACCGTGTTCTTTAAGGGATGTCACCACTCTATCGTAAAGACCGCTTTTTTTGATACTGTCTTTACCATACTGTAGCATAACCTTCTTAAAACCGTATTCCGCTACAATCCTGCCTACTTCGTTCTCCTTGCCCTTACCAAAGAAAACCTTGGTGGGCGCATAGTATGTAAAATCAAGCATATCCGTATCTCCTTAAATTAAAGTGTATCAGTTATTATCCATAACGTAATCTATAAGTTCCTCTATGGCTTCTTTATCCGTAAAATCACCGTCTGCATCACAGAGTGTAATAAGAAGTTTCTCCATATCAGTAGGGTTTTTCTTGGCTGTCATAATCTTTTTAAGTGTCTTGAGTGCTCCACGATGCACAGGGGTGAGCTCGGAAAGAATCATCTTGCCCATATAGTTAAACACCCTTACATTATCGGGCATGCCCTTGCGAAAGTTCTTGGCAATAACCATTTCATCATAGTACTCTCTACAATCAAGGGGTGTGATGCCCGTGGTGAATATGGCTATCTTCTTATCCGCAAGAGAATCAAGATGCTTTGTGATAATCTGTACTCCGCCAATTACCTCGGCATACAGTCCGCCACCGTATATTATGGTGTCGTACTCCATAAGGTCGGAGATTGTGATGTCGCTCATCTCAACCACTTTACTATCCAACCTCTCGCCTATCCACTCTGCGTAAGTGCGAGTGGAGCCGTATTTACTCTTATAAACAACAATAGATTTCATACAAATCACCTCTATAAAAGGTATTGTCTTATCGGAATTTTATTACTCGTATATACCCTGTTATTTTATCACAATTCGGGTTTCGTTACAATATATAAAATAAAAAAAGGGCAAGGATAATTGACTAAAAACATTCCTTGTGTTAATATAGACTTGTAAATTTTCCAAAGGGGGGGGACAAAATGGTGTCAGAACTCATAAAAGTTGCGGCTATAAATGATATATCCGGCTCAAGCAGATGCTCACTCACCGTGGCTTTGCCTATGCTGAGTGCCTTCGGTGTGCAGTGTTGCGTGTTGCCTACTGCTATTTTGTCTAACCACACAGGATACGAAAAGTATTTCTTTGACGATTACACCGACAAGATGGATTGCTTCACTGACAACTGGAAGGAATATGACCTCAAGTTCGGTTGTATATACAGCGGATTCCTGGGCTCCGGAAAGCAGATTGACATTACAAGGCGATTCTTTGAGACCTTTGGCGGTGAGGAGACCAAAATATTGGTTGATCCCGTAATGGGTGATGATGGTGAGATATATCTTACATATACGAAAGAGCTTTGTGATGAGATGAAAGAGCTTGTCCGCTATGCTCACGTGGTAACACCTAACATCACAGAGGCATGTATATTAAGCGGTACGCCCTATGAGGGTGAAGAAATCTCCACCGACAAGGCAAGGGAGATGGCTAAGGCCATATACGCTCTCGGTGCAAAGAACATCATAATAACAGGCATCAAAAGAGGCTGTGAATCAGGTAACTACCTCTATGGTGATGAGGGCGAGATGGAGGTGTTCTCCCCTACTGTGCCCACAAGATACACAGGCACGGGGGATGTGTTTGCCTCTATAATATGCGGATTCCTTGCCCGTGGCAAAGACCTTAAAGACGCGATTGTATTTGCAGAGAAGTTTATCTCCAAAGCAGTAAAATACTCCTACGAAAACGGAGTGACCTACTTAGAGGGTGTGTGCTTTGAGAAGTTCCTCAAAGATATATGTGAACTCTGAAATCAAAACATCAAAAGACCAGTCAAATGACTGGTCTTTTTCAATTTTAATCACACATAAAACAGCATATCCGAATATGTTGGAATCGGCCACAAACGGCGGTCAACCATTGACTCCATACTGTCTCCGTAAACACGGAGTTCACTCATAATCTTAAGCGTGTCATCTCTGTAGAATCTTGCCAGTGAAACAAGATCATCCCCGATATGTTCTGCTTTGTCAACAGATGCCTTTAGTGCATCAAGAGTTCTGCCAAATTTTGAAATTGCAGCTGAAAGGTCCTTGAGAAGTGATTCCTGAACAGAAGTGTCAAGATTTACTCCCGTTGATTTCATCCTGACAATGGTCTCACTAAGTTCGGATGAATATTTGATGGCAGATGGCAGAATATCCTTGGATGCCATATCAATCATTGTAAGCGCCTCTATATGAATAACCTTGGCATATTTTCCGAGTTTAATCTCAAAGCGGGAACGCAGTTCTGTCTCGCTATATACCTTGTGACGATTGAAAAGTTCAATGGTGCTTTCGCTTATAAATTCGCCTATAGCATCTACTGTGTTGTCAATATTGGGAAGTCCTCTCTTTGCAGCTTCTTCCACCCACTCTTCGGAGTAGCCATTGCCGTTGAAGATAACCCTTTTGTGCTCACGGATGGATTTCTGGACAACGTTATGCAATGCAGCGTTGAAATCCTCTGCACTCTCAAGTTTATCTGCCATTGCAGCAAGAGTGTCTGCGACAATGGTGTTTATAATAGTACAAGGGCCCGCAATGGATGCGTTGGAACCCACCATTCGAAACTCAAACTTATTGCCGGTAAAAGCAAAAGGCGAAGTCCTGTTGCGGTCCGTGGTGTCCTTACGAAAGTGAGGAAGTGTACTTACGCCTACATCAAGGCGTACCCTTTTTGTTTCCTCGGTAGGATTATCATAATCAATATTATTTAATATTTCTTCAAGCTGCTCCCCTAAAAACACGGATATAATCGCAGGGGGTGCTTCATTTGCACCGAGACGGTGGTCATTACCCGCACTCGCAGCAGATGCCCGAAGGAGTGCAGAGTGTTTGTCAATCGCCTCAATAACGGCGCAAAGGAACAGAAGAAACTGGGCATTTTCGTGAGGGGTTTTGCCCGGTTCTAAAAGATTGAGTCCGTCATCGGTGGAAAGTGACCAGTTTACGTGCTTACCCGAACCATTCACGCCATCAAAGGGCCGCTCGTGCATAAGGCAGGCAAAGTTATGGCGGTTGGCAATCCTCTTAAGAGTTAACATGGTAAGCTGATTATGGTCAGTTGCAATATTGCAGTTGGAATACACAGGAGCAAGCTCGTGCTGTGACGGTGCCGCCTCGTTGTGCTTGGTCTTGGCAGACACGCCCATCTTCCAGAGCTCTCTGTCCACATCCGCCATATATGCAGATACTCTCTCTTTAAGCGTGCCGAAGTAATGGTCATCCATTTCCTGACCTTTTGGAGCTTTCTGACCAAATAAAGTCCTGCCCGTAAACTTAAGGTCAAGACGTCTCTCATAATAGTCCTTATCCACGAGGAAGTACTCCTGCTCGGGGCCGACGGACACAACAACATTTTTGACATCCTTGCCAAAGAGCTTAAGAATTCTCTTCGCCTGAACATTTATTGCCTCGCAGGAGCGCAGAAGGGGTGTTTTTTTATCAAGGGCCTCATCGGTATATGAACAAAACGCCGTGGGAATACAGAGGGTAACTCCCGATAAATCCTCCTGCAAAAAGGCAGGAGATGTGCAATCCCACGCCGTATAGCCCCTTGCCTCAAAGGTGGCACGAAGTCCGCCCGAGGGAAATGAGGAGGCATCGGGTTCGCCCTTGGTGAGTTCTTTACCCGAGAACTCCATTATGGCACCGCCGTCTGAGGTGGGAGAAATGAATGAATCGTGCTTCTCGGCAGTTATGCCCGTAAGGGGCTGAAACCAATGGGTATAATGGGTAGCTCCCTTCTCTATAGCCCATTCCTTCATAGCTTCTGCCACAGCAGCAGCAACACTGCTATCCAAAGGACGGGATTCGTCTATGGTCTGTCGGAGTTTTGTATATACATCCTCGGGCAATCTCTCCCGCATTACACGGTCACTGAACACATTACTGCCAAACAATCTGATCGCTTCACATTCCTTCATCTTGAGTTGGTATCCTTTCAAATAGTTGTTGTAAAGTATTAAAAGCACACAGGATAATCCTGTGTGCTTAACTATGATTATATAAGGGGTTCAGGTCTTGAAATAAGGTGCAGAATATTGCCAGCCAAATCCCTGAAAAACATTGTGCCGATACCCTTGGATGTAACGGTGGCATCAGTAATTATCTCCACGCCTGCCTCTTTGAGCTTGGCAACGGTGGCATCAAAATCATCTACCGCAAGGGCGATATGACGAAGTCCTGACTGAGTGAGCTCGGGCTTGCGGCAACTTGCCTTGTCCGCCTTGCAGATCTCTATCATACTCTTATCAGAAAAAGCTACGAAGTATGTGCCTTTCTCTGCATTCTCGTATGCGATTGTGCAACCGAACATCTCAATATACCAATCTGCCAACGCCTTTGAATCCTTTGCGTAAATACCTATATGCTCTATTCCTGTAACCATTGATAATTCCTCCTTGGGGCAAAATATATTTCTGCTTTAATTATACAATATTCCGCCCACTGAAATCAAGAGGATTTTGGTGGGATTTATCAAAGAGTGAATCTTTTTTGTATTTCACCCGCCATCACAAGAATAAACTCACGATTGGAAAAGTGCAAAGTGCCATCTGCGCAGTTGGATATTTCTCGTATGCCATCTCCTCCCATATCGCACACCTTTCTTATGGCAACGCGTATTGACCGCTCTACCGCCACAGCAGAGGTGTTGTTGAGCCTGGCTATATAGGGATACAGTTTCTTGGTGATACCATAGCAATCGTATCCGCAGATTATCTCTGTAACCGCCTGACAAAGATATGTGTATCCTATAAGATGCCTTGGAAATCCCATATCATAAAGTGCCTTGGATACAATAGTATGCACGTACTCCTTATCACTACTTAAAATTACTCTGTTTATCATTCTGCTCCCCCCGTTCCAACCAAGTTCCAATTATAAGAGGTGGTGACGGAATAAGCAATTATTTCCCCGCTTTTTGTCGAATTTTAAGACGTTGTAAAATTTTATGAGTCGTTTATGCATTCATTTGCCACAATATGTATAATTATGCGATTGATGCCGTTGGTATTTTTCTGCTCCGAACTAAATAAAATCTAATAGTTACATAGTTTCAAAAGGAGTAGATTTGAATGAAACTGTTTGTGGTAAAGAAAAACACTCTCATTATGTATATGGCTATGGGAGTACTTCTAAGTGGTCTTGTGATGTTTAATCAGGAATCGGTGGCAGAGGTGTTTGAAAATGCTTCACCGAAAAGGGACCTGCCCATATACTGTGTGGATAAGGGGGACGAGAAGGTGTGTTCCATATCCTTTGATGCGGCGTGGGGCAACGAGGACACAGAAGAACTTATCGCTATACTTGACCAATACAAAGTCAAAGCCACCTTCTTCGTGGTGGGTAGCTGGGTAGACAAATATCCTGAATCGGTAAAACAACTTCACGATGCAGGACACGAGGTAATGAATCACTCCGACACCCATCCCCACTTGACCAAACTATCCAAAGAGGATATTATAAAAGAGATAGACACCTGCTCTGACAAGATAGAGGCGGTGACAGGCAGAAGGCCAAACCTGATGCGTCCGCCCTATGGGGATTACAATGACAAGGTGGTATCAACGGCCAGGGAGATCAATCATTACACAATCCAATGGGATGTGGACAGTCTGGACTGGAAGGATCTATCCCCTGAAGCCATACAGGAAAGAGTCATAAAGCGGGTTAAACCCGGATCTGTGGTGCTGTTTCACAATGCGGCAAAGAACACCCCCGCCGCACTACCGAAAATACTGGATACTCTTATAAAAGACGGATATAGATTTGAGCCTATATCAAAACTCATATACAAAGATGGGTATCGCATTGACAACACAGGCAAACAGATAGCCGTGGTATCTTCCACTCCCGATTGATGCACGAAAAACCACAATTTGAGATATTATATAACGAGGTGATATATCTTGAATCTGAAAAATCTTGAAATAACCGTAGACGAAATATTGAAAAGCGAAAAGGCAAAGGAAATCCTCAAAAGAGAGTTTCCCACACTTATAAATTCTCCGCTTTTGGCCGTATACTCAAAAAAGAGCATCAACTATGTAATGGAAAAAGCAAGGGGTATAGTGAGTCCCGATAAGATAAACCGCATCATATCAGAGCTGGAAAGCATATAAAACCTTATCAAAGTCCTGCCGAAGGGTAAGGACTTTGCTTTTTTAATGGGATTGTTTTTTATATATCAATCTATTGCAAAAAGCGGATTTTTGGAGTATAATTACTGTAACCAATATGAAAGGTAGATTTATCTAAATGTTCAGGATTTTGAAAAAGCAGATTTTAAGTTCTCAGGTGAAGCTTATGGAGATTGAAGCGCCCCTAATAGCAGCAAAAGCTGAACCGGGACAATTTATAATATTGAGAGTAAATGAAAATGGCGAGAGAATACCCTTAACCATCGCGGATTTTGACCGCGAGGCAGGTGCTGTGACCATAATATTTCAGGAGGTTGGCAAGACTACCCGTCTCCTCGGATCATTAAACGAAGGTGATAGCATATTGGACTTTGCAGGCCCTCTTGGCGTGCCCACTCACCTTGACGGATTTAAGAAAGTGGCCGTTATAGGAGGTGGACTTGGCTCTGCCATTGCATATCCACAGGCGAAAAAGCTCCATTCCCTCGGTGCCAAAGTGGACGTGATAATGGGATTTCGCAACAAAGACATCATCATATTGGAAGATGAGATGATAGACGTATCGGACAACCTCTTTATCACCACAGATGATGGCTCAAACGGTTGCAAGGGGTTTGTCACCGATATCCTTAAAAACCGTATGGAAAGTGAAGATTATGACCTGGTAATCGCAATCGGACCCCTTATGATGATGAAGGCGGTATGCGAGGTTACCAGACCTAAAAATATCAAGACCATTGTAAGTATGAATCCTATTATGATAGACGGAACGGGTATGTGCGGCGGATGCCGTGTGACCGTGGGCGGCGAAACGAAGTTTGCCTGCGTGGACGGACCCGACTTTGACGGGCATCTGGTGGACTTTGACTCTGCTATCAACAGACAGAGAATGTTCAAAGCAGAGGAAGAAGAATCCAACCACGCCTGCCGTATCGGATTGGAGGGGAAATAATATGGCTAATATGTCTCCCTGCAAAACACCCATATCCGAGCAGTTACCTGAGATAAGAAACAAAAACTTCGGTGAGGTGTGCCTTGGATACACTCCCGAAGAGGCAATCGAAGAGGCAAAGAGATGTCTAAACTGCAAACACAAGCCCTGCATAAGCGGTTGCCCTGTTAATGTTAAAATCCCCGAGTTCATTGCCCTCATTGCAGAGGGCGAATTCGAAAAAGCATATCTTAAAATCACCGAAACTAACTCTCTCCCCGCCGTATGCGGAAGGGTGTGCCCTCAGGAAACACAGTGCGAAGGCAAGTGTGTGCGCGGTGTGAAGGGTGAAAGCGTGGCAATAGGTAAGTTGGAAAGATTTGCTGCAGATTACTACCGCACCAACTGTGCCCCTGCCACACCTGAAATTAAATCCAACGGACACAAGGTGGCTGTAATCGGAAGCGGACCTGCATCACTGAGCTGTGCCGGTGACCTTGCGAAAGCGGGTTATGAGGTGACGGTGTTTGAGGCGTTCCACACAGCAGGCGGAGTGCTTGTGTATGGAATACCGGAATTCAGACTGCCAAAGGATATCGTGCAAAAGGAAATTGACAATCTCAAAGCAATCGGTGTTAAGATAGAGCTTAATATGGTAATCGGCAAGATACTCTCCGTTGATGAACTTTTATCCGACGGATTTGATGCCGTGTTTATCGGCACGGGGGCAGGATTGCCGAAGTTTATGAACATTGATGGGGAATCCCTCAATGGTGTGTATTCTGCCAATGAATTCCTCACCAGAGTAAACCTTATGAAAGCATATAAATTCCCCGAGACCGATACCCCCGTAAAGACGGGCAAGAAGGTTGCCGTAGTGGGCGGTGGCAACGTGGCTATGGATGCAGCAAGATGTGCAAAGAGACTTGGTGCGGAGGAAGTTTATATCATATACAGACGTGGCGAGGCAGAGATGCCTGCCCGCGCTGAAGAAATCCATCACGCCAAGGAAGAGGGCATTATATTCAAAACCCTCACCAACCCCACAAAGATTATCGGTGAAGGCGGATGTGTATCAAAAATCGAGTGTGTGGAGATGACTCTGGGTGAAGCGGATGCTTCCGGCAGAAGAAGGCCCGTAGTGAAAGAGGATTCTGCCCATACAATCGACGTTGATACGGTAATAATGGCAATAGGCCAGTCCCCCAACCCACTTATAAGAAACACCACCGAAGGTCTTGACGTGGAGAGTTGGGGCGGTATAATCGCTGACAGTGAGACTTGCGCCACCTCAAAAGAAGGCGTGTATGCAGGCGGCGACGCAGTGACGGGTGCTGCTACTGTAATCCTTGCTATGGGTGCAGGCAAAAAGGCGGCAGAAGCCATCGGCAAGTATATAATGAGTAAAAAATAATTATTAATCAAACTATGCGACGTTCTTTAATCCTAACAGATATAAAAAACGAGGTGTATTATGGTTACTGACAAAAGTAAATTTGTAAAAAAGCAATACTATCTGAAGGAACTTGCCAAATTCAAGCTTTGCCCTGCTTTGTATGCATACTCCATCACAGAACCTGACAAGATGCCACAAAGCCGCGACAGAAGGCAGTTGATAATTGAAGCTGAAATTCTGGTCAAGGCCTTTGAAAATTTTGCTGAGGAGTCCATACGCAAGAATAGATCTTACTACAAGAAAACCTCCAAGTGCTTGTGGCACTTCTCACGTCATATCGCAAAGTGTACCAAAAAATATTTTGAGGAGAATCCTTCCTCTGCTACCGATATAGTGGAACGTACAATCATGCATTTAAACGACAAGGTAAAGCAAATCACCGACTCTATGGCTCGCAGAGTCAAGAGTTCACGTTTCAAAATAATAAGGGGTGAAAAGAGGGTGTATCCCGTAGGTGACTGGGAATTCATACACTACCACCCCTATATGGTGAAAGACGCTAAGTACGAAATTACAAGAAGTGTGCCTGTATATGAATATCTGGACTTCCCCGTGTTCTCCTCAGGAGATCAAATGAGGATCCCGTCAAGATATATGGATATACTTCTTGCTCTTGCTGAGGACGACCACTCTTCCGACAGAGTGGGTATGGCTCTTAAGATTATACGAAAAATCAATGTCCAGATTGAAAGTGGATTCTATACCATGGATGGTCTGGAGAGGGTGTCTGCAATATGCAAGGAGATTGCCGAATACGACTTTGACAATCCAGAGATGAAAAAGAGTATGTTCTGCAAAAAGTGCAGATACCGCAGTTATTGTATAAGCGATAATACTAAAAATTGACTTTAAGGAAGTGTCCTTATGGATAAAAGAATATGGGCAATAAACACCCACACCCACATAAACAGCCACAGCGAACACGACAACTCCGTGGGAAGCACAAAGCAGGATAACTATGTGGAGTGGATGTCAACCATTAACAAGGCAGCATATGTGGAAAAGTTCTTTTGCACTACTTTCTCTGCCGTTGCCTTTGACGATGAGGTTGAAAAAGAAAACGAGTACATTAAAAAGTGTGCCGAGGAAAATGAGATGGTGTATTTCTGGGTGACTATTGACCCAAGAAATGATGCCACGTTTGCTCAGGCAGAGCAGATGCTTGGCTCGGGCAAGTGCGTGGGTATTAAAATCCACCCCAGCAACCACAAATACACCTTAGATGAATTTGGGGACAAGATATTTACCTTTGCATCAAAGCACAAGGCGATAGTGCTTATCCATCCCGATGCCAACGTGGACTATATCCTGCCCTTTGCCGACCGATACAGTGATGTGACATTCATAATGGCGCATATGGGTACATACAGCCCTGATTCCTACGTGGATGCAATAAAAAACGCAAAGCACGGCAACGTGTATACTGATGTGTCGGGCAGGGCAAGTACATACAATAAGATTGTAGAGTATGTGGTGGATAAAATCGGCTCGGACAAGATTTTATTCGGCAACGACCTTTACTCCGTAGGTTTCCAGAGAGGTCGCATAGAGTATGCGGTTATATCCGAGGAAGACAAGGAAAACATCCTGAGAAACAACGCCATAAGGCTCTTTGGCGATATTATAAAATAGTTTGATGTGAACGCGATATGAGTGGATATTTTGTATATATTCTGCGGTGTGCCGACGGCACGTTATATACCGGCTGGACAAATGATGTGGAATCAAGAGTAAAAACCCACAACGAAGGAAAGGGTGCCAAATACACAAGGGCACGGCTACCCGTTGAACTCTGTCACACGGAAGAACTGGGCTCCAAATCCGAAGCAATGAAAAGAGAGGCGGAAATAAAGAAACTATCCAGAACAGAGAAATTAAAACTTATAAAATAAGTCTCTGTCCCAGATGAGTATTGGTGAACAAAAACATACATTTTTAATGACTATTATGAATAATATGTAAATTCTCGTATCTGAAGCGAGACAAATAGGCCAAAGTATGCTATGGATATAGGTATAGTTCGAAACTTTTGTTGAAGTCGGAGGCCAAGCGGTC
>JAZOWA010000036.1:0-19649 GCA_045659025.1 Clostridia bacterium | reverse complement strand
TATAATAGCAAGGATAGGGCCTAAAATCATACCCATGATACCAATGAGTTTATATCCTGCATAAACCGATATCAAAGTAAGAAGCGGACTCAATCCGATCTGTGTGCTGACTATCTTGGGTTCGGATAGACGACGGATGAGGAATGCAATCACATAAATTATGACCAGTCCTGCTGCAAAAAAGTATTTACCTGAAAACAGAGAAAATATTGCCCAAGGTATCAACACAGTACCAGTGCCAAGAACAGGGATAAGGTCAATCAGTGATACAACGAAAGCCACAAATGCCGCAGTGTCGACTCCAAGGATTGAAAATCCTGCAAGTAATATGACGAAAGTGACTCCCATAAGAATCAACTGCGCCTTGATGTAACCGCCACAAGCCTTAACGAGGTCGTTTTTTACAAACACAAGTCTGCACAATACGGATTGAGGGACGAGTTCTCTTATAATCTTTCTTATCTTTCTGGTATCTTTACACATAAAGTATGTGGCCAGAATAAGCACGACGGTGAAAATAAAGAGATTAGGCAACGCTTTAGCTACCTTGGTAGCGGCATTTATAACCGCTTGGGTAGCCGGCTCTACAATGGTATAGAGATTTGCTCTGAAGTTATTGGATACCATTATGATAAATTCCTGCATTGACTGAGGAAGCGTATGATAAAAATCTGTGACTTTGTTTATCCAGCCAGGAAGCTCGAAATTGCCTTCAATAATCGCAGGAATAATATAGGAAAATCTCTGCAATTCATATACGCCCTGATAGAATATTGTAAACACCATAAGTCCTAATATACCTATCAGAATAAGCATTACGATTATTACGGCAAGACGATTGGGAAACTTGAATTTGTGAGTAAGAAAATCTGCCATAGGAACAATCAGTTTAGAGATGGCATACGCCACAACAAATGGCACCGCACATGCAAAAACATATGGCAAAACAAAATACGCCGCCACCAAAGCTATTACTACCAGCAATGTCTGCATAAGAAGTTTCGCAGGGTCTTTGAAAAAACCGTTCATATCATCGCCTCAATTCGTAAGCACATATATTATTAATCAACTATAAAAGTATGTGCAGTTCAATCAGTTATTACTCTTATTCTCTCACCGCAACATCCAAAAGTTCGGTGAGTTTGTCTCTGTCAAACTTATAGATGCTGTCGCAGAAATGGCAAGTAAGTTCGGCAGAGCCGTCTTCGTCTATGATTTTCTTTATCTCGGTTTTGCCAAGAGAGATTATAGCGCGTTCTACTCTTTCCTGTGAGCAATCGCATCTGTATTCTACTTCGTTTCTGTCGGTTATGGAATATTCAAATCCATCAAGAACAAGTCCAAGAATGTCTTCAGGAGTTTTACCCTCATTCATAAGTGTGGTGACTGACTTAATAGAATTAATATTTGACTCAAGTTTATCAATATCAGCATCCGTTGCCTCAGGCATAACCTGAACAATAAAACCGCCAGAACACTTTACAGACAAATCCACATCCACCAGCACACCTACACCTACACAAGAAGGGGTTTGCTCGGAAATGGCAAAGTATGAGGTGAGGTCATCCCCTATTTCACCGCTTACTAATGGAACTTTACCCACATAGGGTTCTTTCAAACCGAAATCACGGATAACAGTAAGAAAACCATCTTTGCCTACCGCAGCCCCTACATTAAGCTTGCCGGCGTCGTTATTGGGAAGATCTACCAAGGGGTTGTCCACATAACCCTTTACATTGCCCTCGAAATCCGACACAGCCATGACACGGCCTATAGGGCCATTCCCCGTAAGTTGAAGAGTGATAGTATCACCCTTGGATTTTAGCATTGTACCCATCATGGAAGCGGCGGTAAGCAATCTGCCTAATGCCGCAGAGGCTATGGGATATGTCTTATGCTTTCTATGTGCCTCATTGGCAAGGTTAGTAGTATCTGCGGCAAAGGCACGAAGCGCACCATCTGCCGTAACGGCACGGATGATATAATCTTTGTTCATATAAATTCTCCACTACAGCATATGACGGATGAAAAAACATCCGTCATATATATTTCATTATAAAACTTCAGTAACAGTGACAGATGCAGGATCTACCTCACAAACCTGAGGACCTTTTCTGTATTCAAAGTATTTTGTCGCAACCTGATCAAAGAGCGCATAAGAAAGCACATCTTCATCCTGCTGCATATATTCTTTGCACTGCTCTCTTAGTTTATCAAGCTCAGGTGCAATCTTATCGGCAGGACGGTATGTGATGGGTTCTTCATCACCAATAATCTTCTTGCGGAATTCATCGGAAATCGGAACGGGAGTTCTGCCGTATTCACCACGTACAATACCCTTTGTCTCCTTAGATACCATCTTATAGCGCTCACCCATAAGTACATTGAGTACCGCCTGAGTACCTACAATCTGGCTTGTGGGAGTAACAAGAGGAAGCCATCCCAAATCCTCACGAACACGTGGGATTTCCTTGAGCACTTCGTCAAATTTATCCTCAGCATTCTGCTGTTTAAGCTGAGAAACAAGGTTAGAAAGCATACCGCCGGGTACCTGATACTTGAGTGTGTTGATATCAACGCCCAATACCTTGGTGCTCATGAGTCCGCTTTCAAGGGATTTATCTCTCAAGGGTCTGAAGTAATCTGCAATCTCGGTAAGTGCATCAATATCGATACCCGTATCATAGGGAGTGCCTTCCAGAGTTTTTACCAAAGGCTCTGTAGCAGGCTGGCTGGTACCCATAGCAAGAGGTGACATTGCGCAGTCAACTACGTCAACACCCGCCTCAATTGCTTTGAGATACGTCATTGATGCCACACCACTAGTATAGTGGGTATGGAGCTGAATCGGGATATTAACCGCTGATTTTAGCTCTTTAACGAGTTTCTCTGCCTCATAAGGAATCAAAAGACCCGCCATATCCTTGATACAGATTGAGTCTGCACCGCAGTTTTCATACTCTTTTGCAAGGTTTACAAAGAAGGGAATGTCGTGAACAGGGCTTATGGTATATGAAATGGCCGCCTGAACGTGTCCGCCCTCTTTCTTTGTAGCGTTGATAGCGGTCTGCAGATTGCGAACATCATTGAGAGCATCAAAAATTCTAATTATATTGATACCGTTGGCGATGGATTTCTGCACGAAATATTCAACCACATCGTCTGCATAGTGACGATAGCCGAGGATGTTCTGTCCACGGAAAAGCATCTGCAAAGGAGTATTCTTTGCTTTATCTTTAATCTTTCTCAATCTGTCCCATGGATCTTCGTTAAGAAAACGGAGACAAGAATCGAAAGTAGCTCCACCCCATGCTTCCAAAGAGTGATAGCCGACTTTATCCATCTTTTCTATAATCGGGAGCATCTGCTCCGTAGTCATACGTGTGGCAATCAAAGACTGATGCGCATCACGAAGGACAGTTTCTGTAATGCCTACTTTTGCCATTATCTATACCTCCATTAACCTACCATTGAAAGGAATACACCCGCCGCAACGGCAGAACCGATAACACCTGCAACATTGGGACCCATTGCGTGCATGAGGAGGAAGTTGGAGGGGTTCTCCTTCTGTCCTACCATCTGTGACACACGTGCCGCCATAGGAACGGCTGATACACCCGCCGAACCAATAAGGGGATTGATCTTGCCACCGGTTACTTTGCACATAATCTTACCGAAGATAACACCGCCGGCAGTTGAAATACAAAATGCTACAAGTCCGAGAGCAATAATCATAAGTGTCTGAATTCTGAGGAATGAACTTGCAGTAGCAGTAGCACCAACTGTAAGACCCAAGAAAATGGTTACGATATTCATAAGCTCATTCTGTGCGGTCTTGCTAATGCGATCAACTACGCCACATTCTTTTGCCAAGTTACCGAGCATAAGCATACCAACGAGGGCAGCTGCATCGGGAAGAATCAATGATACTATACCTGCAACGAGAATCGGGAATATAATCTTCTCTGTCTTGCTTACGGGACGGAGCTGTTCCATAACGATCATACGCTCTTCCTTGGTGGTGAGGGCCTTCATAATAGGAGGCTGAATTACGGGAATGAGCGCCATATATGAATATGCGGCAACGGCAATCGCAGGGAGCAAGTGAGCTGCCAATGTCTTGGTAACATAGATGGCTGTAGGACCATCCGCACCACCGATGATGCCGATTGAGCATGCTTCTTCCATAGAGAAGCCAAGAAGGAGTGCGCCGAAGAAGGTAACAAAAACACCTATCTGTGCTGCTGCACCCAAAAGGAGACTCTTGGGGTTAGCAATAAGGGGTGAAAAATCCGTCATCGCACCAACGCCAAGGAAGATAAGAGGCGGATAAATACCAAGTTTAACACCTAAGTACAAAAGATCGAGCAAACCGCCTTTAGCAAGAATGGTGCCAAAATCAATGTCCTTAACAGTATACCATTCACTGTGGAAAAGACCTGCATTGGGGATATTGGCTATAAGCATACCAAAAGCGATGGGAAGAAGGAGCAACGGCTCAAACTTCTTAACTATCGCAAGATATAAAAGGACACAGGCAACGGTGAGCATAATGATTGTACCAACTGCACCAGAAATACCGCCGTCAACGATTTTGAAAAATCCATCATCGAACATATGGGCGAAACCGGTGGAGGACAAAAACTCTCCAATGCCGTTTATGAAAGTCTCAAACATTATTTATTCACCGCCAATCAGTTAATAGAAACAAGAGCATCACCGGTGTTAACGGTTGCACCCTTTGAAGTGTTAACTGCAGTAACTGTGCCTGCCTTGGGAGCCATGATCTCGTTCTCCATCTTCATTGCTTCAAGAATGCAAAGAACGTCACCCTCTGCCACAGTATCACCTACTTTTACTTTTACGTCGATGATGTTACCGGGCATGGGAGCAGCTACTGCTGTGCCGCCTGCAGGTGCTGCAGCAGGTGCAGGAGCAGGTGCGGGGGTGGAAACGGGTGCTGTGGCGGGAGCAGCTTTTGCGCTGCCGCCGATTTCTTCAACTTCTACCTCATAAAGAGTACCATTAACGCTTATATTAAACTTTCTCATATCAAAATTCCTTTCTGTCATATACTGATTAAAGTTTTTTGTAAGATTTAACCCTAAGGTTAGTTGAGCCGTCAATCGCATTGACTGCGGCAGTAAAGATTGCAACAAGTTCATCCTTGTTCTCAGGAGCCGAAGTGGCTACCTTTACAGGAGGAGTCATCTTGCGTTCTGCTTTGGCAGAAGCAGAGGTCTCCGCCTTGGAAACGGCTGCCTCAGAGGGCTTATCCGCCTTGGCAAATACAAGCTTCATACAAGCCAGTATGCCCCACAATACAGCGAGAACGGCAAATACGGTGGCTACGCCAAGAACGAAGATGAGCAACGCCTGTACCCAATCCACGTTTGAAATGACGTTCTCATAGTACATAGAGAAAAAATTCATATTCTCACCTCTTTCAATATATTGAAATTTTAATTAAAAACAAATCAGAAACGAAGCAGTATTTATACAGTCAACACAAACTTCGCTATATCTAGATTATTTCGACAAAAAACTTCGCTTTCCTTTTTTATTTTACATTCAGCAATGTTTATCAAAATACCCCTGCAAACTCACATACTGCAAGTCACTCCCCTCTTCCACCTTCTCAAATCCAAGGCGACGAAGCATTACCGACTTGTCCAGTGAGCAATAGCAATCATATATACTGCGACGCTCCGCAAAATTCATAAGTGCTTTGAAAATACCGTGTTCCAGACTTTCCATACCGCAAGCGGTTATTACGTCCACAATATCGGCTCTGTCTGCCGTCAAAGCAACAGCACCGTAACCGAGACATTCATCACCATCTCTGGCAGTGAGCACAAATACGTCGCTATCATACTCTTTCTCTATAAAACTACAATTTCTGTAATTATCATCAGGTAAAATCGTAATCATTTTAATGTTCCTTTCAAGGATTTAATCTCACCTTCGGTAAGTTCTCTCCATTTACCAACCTTGAGGCTACCCAATTTGACCTTTCCGACAGAGATTCTTTTGAGTTTGAGGACTCTATGCCCCACCGCTTCAAACATCCGTCTGACCTGTCGGTTTTTGCCTTCATGAATGGTGATGTGAATCACAGACTTCTCTTTCTCTTCCCTTACGATATCCATTATTGCAGGGGAAGTGACAAAGTCACCTATGTCTACTCCTCTGCAAAGAGCAACCGTCTCATCCTCGTTGAGACGACCATTAATTATCGCCTCGTAAGTTTTATTTATGGTGTGTTTGGGGTGTGTAACTGCGTATGTAAAGTCACCGTCATTGGTTAAAAATATCAACCCCTCGGTGTCGTAATCAAGACGACCTACCGGATAAAGACGAACCGACGAAGGAAAATCTTCCTTTACCAAATCCACAACAGTCTTTCTGCCCCTGTCGTCAGATGCAGAACTCAAAACACCTGTAGGCTTATTAAGGGCGATATAGATTTTATCTTCTTCCAGGGTGACAGGTCTGCCATTAAAGGTAACCTTATCTTTATAAGATACCTTTGTGCCGAGCTCGGTGATGGTGACACCATTAACCGCAACCCGCCCGTCAGTAATATGTTTTTCTGCTGCTCTGCGGGAAGCTACTCCGCAAAGAGCAAGATATTTTTGCAATCGCATTTTATCTTCTGTCATATACATTCCTCTTGAAATTCAGCACACTCTTGTGTACATAAGAAAATATGATTTGAAAATTTTAATCAAGCTTTTAAAAACCGTTCTTGGCTCTACCCTGGTACATACAGTATTGGAAATCGCCTTCACCTTACCTACAGGATTACCGTTAAAATAAATATCCACATATCCCATATCATCGCCGAATTTAACGGGCGCTTCTACGGATTTCTTGACATTATATTCCAGACGGATATCGGAGGTCGCACCATTTATCACGGGCAATACAAAACTTTGCTCCGCCACTGCTTTAACTATGGCGGAATCTCCGTTTATCGCCATTACACCTGCAAGATATTGACCAGAAGATACTACCTCTCTGCCTGCAATGTTTCCAAATGCATAATTAAGCATTGCGGTGTGGTCGTTCCAATCATCCGGAGCGTTCAGGGTGACCGCAATCACGCGGATGCCATTTCTCACTGCACCAGATACCAGGCATCTGCCTGATTTCTTGGTAAAACCCGTCTTGACACCATCACAACCCGAGTACATCTGCAATAGTTTGTTGTGGTTATGCAATATACGGTCATAGTCTCTACCCTGCCACGGCACCTTCTTATCCACGGTGGACACTATGCGGACAAATTCAGGAATGCCATAGGCATATCGGGTAATCAATGCAAGGTCATACGCTGTGGTATAATGGTCTTTATTATCAAGACCATTAGGATTGGTGAAGTTAGTATCTTTTACACCGATTTTTGATGCGGTGCTATTCATAAGTGCTGAAAAGCCTTCTACACTTCCGGATACATGCATTGCTATGGCTATAGCAGCATCATTGCCCGACGCAAGCATAAGACCATACAGCAAGGATTCCATAGTGGTGGTCTCCCCGTATCCGAGATACATAGACGAACCCTCTACTCCCACCGCTTTCGGATGCACTTGCACAACGTCATCAAGACGACTGTTTTCTATAGCACAGATGGCCGTCATTATCTTGGTGGTGCTTGCCATTGGGCGTCGGCGATATGCGTCCTTTTCCCAGATTACTTCGCCCGTGAGAAACTCCATTACAATACCCGACGACGCAGATACACCAAGAGCATCACACTCAAAAGAAGCAAACACTACCAAAAAAGTGAGGATTACCAAGACTATTCGTTTCATCAAAAAAATCACCTGCCACTATAATAATAGTAGAAGGCAGATTTTTTTATGAATACAACAATTATTTATCAGAAATTACTGTTGTCTCTGTGGTGGTACTAATCTTCTCACTCTTTTTGCTCTTGAAGTTGCCAAGAATAGAATTGAACTTATTGAGAGCTTCGGGGAGCATATCAACTACTCTGTCAACTGTTGACAGGGTATTGGTAACAGGGAGGATTCTTATAGCGTCTTTATTCACAATAAGAAATGCAACGGGTTTAATTGTAGCGCCACCGCCACTACCACCACCAAACATGCGTTCATCATTCTTCTTGTCAAGGGGATTCGCACTGAATTCGCTACCACCCGCACCAAAGCCGAAGCTTACTCTTGAAATGGGGATAATTGTAATGCCGTCTGCAGTGGTAACCGCCTCACCTACGATGGTGTTAACATCCACCATTCCCTTAATGTTTTCCATTGCTACACTTATGAGACCTTCAATAGGAGTTGACATATACATCTTCCTTTCATATATATTGAATTATTATAAATTTTTACCTGTTTTAAGATAGTTCCTCCACACTATGAAGGCAAGGATGAGAATGTTAACCACTCTCGCCTGCACAGTTGAATGAAATGCGACTTCAAGGCCTTCATCCTCAAACACCGGAGTCACCTTGAATTCATGGGAGTGCACAGTGAAAAGGGAATCTAAAAAACCGAACACACCATATATTCCGCCCCACAGAACTCCTGTCATTATACCTGTCTCCGCAGCATCACCGAGACCTAAGGTAACAGATAAATCAAGTGTGGTGACATGAATCTTTCGCTTAACACATCTTTTGCTTAAAAGATATGTATATTTACCTCTTGCAATATTCTCCCGCAGACGCAGTATCTTAACAAGTATGGGATCTTCATCCGTTTCCATTGGTACTTCTGCGCTACTCTTTGATGCGTCGGAGAGCTTGTCCGCTATTTTGGATTTTTTATTCAATTTAATCGGCAAGGAAGCCACTTTAATATTATATTCAGAATGAAACGGCTCTTCGCCTTTTTTGCACACAGAGATATTCACAGTGACCTTAATCAGCAGAAGCATGGCAATTACCAGTACAACTGCTATAAACACAATACACACCGGCTATACCACCTCATCCAATAGTTTTGCCCGATATCGGGATTTTACTCTGCATAGTCTATGAGACGTTCTTCCTGACTGTATTCATCTTTACCAGACAGATCGATCTCAGAATCTACCTCAGGAAGGTCTTTCAACGACTCCAGTGCGAAGCATCTTAAAAACTCCTCGGTAGTAGCATACAGGATAGGTCTGCCCGGAGCATCCAGTCTGCCTACCTCGTCAATCAAGCCGAGTTCAACGAGCCTGTTCATAGCACCGTCACTATTGACACCACGGATAAACTCTACCGTGGATCTGGTGACAGGTTGATTATATGCAATTATCGAAAGCACCTCAAGGCCTGCATTGGAAAGGGTGACCTTCCCCTTCTTCTCATTAAGAGCGCGGATGCAGTCATAGTATTCGCTCTTGGTGCAAAGCTGATATTTATCCTCAAAACGAACGAGCTTAATACCACGTTTTTCGTCCTTTGAATATTCGTCCATCATCTTCTCAAGAGTCTGCCTCATAGCAGCCTTGGAACAAGATGTAACCTCGCAGAGTCTTTCTATAGAAACCGACTCGCCAGAGGCAAACAGTATACCCTCTATTGCTGCTTCAAGATTAATTCTATCCATCAAATTCACCGCTTATTGTATTGTTTTTGTTGCTACCCAGCTTAAAGTATAAATCCTTACCCTCACCGTATGCAACGAGGGAACTAGTCTTTAAAAGTTCTAATATTGCAAGAAAGAGTGCCACCGCTTCACTGCGTGTCTTCACCTCGGAAAATGCATTGGCAAAGGAAAGCTTCTTGGTATCTTTAAGACGGGAAAGAAGACGATCTGCCTTAACCTTAACCGACACCTTTTCTCTGCCCACCACACCCTGAAAATTTGATTTCGGTGGCGGAGCTTTGCGTTCCGTCTTCTCAAGCACCGTCATAAATGCCTCGGCAAGACGATCCAAACTCACCTGTTCAACTTCTCTTTTAACGGGCGGGAAATCAAGTTCTTCGGCAATCTTATAGAAGTTAAGCGCACCGTCATACTGCTTCTTTTTGAAAAGTTCTGACACTGCTTTCATCAAACGTCGTTTCTTGAGTGCATCTGTAAGGTCACGGGCAATCTGTTCAGCATCATCATCCTCTTCATGTTTGGGAAGAAGGGCCTTTGACTTAATATAAAGCAGGTTTGACGCAACCACAAGAAATTCACCCGAAACTTCGAGATTCATCTCTTTCATACCGTTGACGTATTCTATATACTGGTCTGTAATCGCAATAAGAGATACAGAACAGATGTTGAGTTTGTTCTTCCTGATGAGATGCTCCAGCAAATCCAGAGAACCCTCAAAGGAAGAAAGCTTAAAGGTTAAATCCATATTAAAGCACCAATCCTACGATAAGATTAATCAGGGCAAGCACCCAACTGCGAAGGGTAATAAGAAGCGGAGTCAATACGTTGGTCGCTATAAGTGCCATAAGAATAAGACCTGAATATCTTTCGAACTGATAAAACCTGTATTTGAGCCGATAAGGCAAAAACTCAAGGAGTACCTTGGAACCGTCAAGAGGCGGTATAGGAAGAAGATTGAATACCATAAGGCCTACATTGAGCTGTACCATCGCACCTACAATATTGAGAAAGAAATCATAAATCCCTGCGTATGGATACGGAAACACCTTAACCATTATCCTCAACGCAAACATCGAAAGAAGTGCAACAACAAAGTTCGCAAACGGACCAGCAAGCGACACTACGATGATGCCCTTTTTGGAGTCACGGAAATTCCTGGGATTAATCGGCACAGGTCTTGCCCATCCAAAATGGAAAAACAGCATACAAATCGTGCCCAGAAGGTCAAGATGATGTGCAGGATTAAGAGATAGTCGTCCACTGTATTTGGCGGTGTGGTCACCCATCTTATACGCTGCATATCCATGGGCATACTCATGCACTGTAAGGGCAATAAGAAGTGCCGGCACAGAAAGTATTGTATATAAAATTTCCTGCTTTAAATTCATTGTTTACTACCTCTTGAAAACAAATACTTATACGAATTAAATTATACCATTTTATGACCATTTTGTCAATTATCTTATATATTAACATTTGGTTAATTTTATGTGATTATACACAAAAACGGCAACCATAACAGGTTGCCGTTTAATGCCTTATAATGAAACGCCGTTTCTCAACTTGATTGACTTGCTGTCAAGCTCTGCTACAATCACATCAACCACTTTGAGCACCTCTTCTTTAGTGAGGGTTCTCTCGGGGTTGGAGAATATGATTCTGATAGTAATTGCCTTGCCATTATCATCTGTGTAAGTATCTACTACGCTTACGCCTTTGATAAGGGGACATTTCGCATTATCAATTGCTTCTGCAATGGGTGCAAAAGCAGGTGACACGAAGGAAAGGTCAATCTCTATCTCGGGGAACTTGGAAGGCTCTGCATACAAAATACCTGCATTATCAACAGTTGCAAATACTTCCACATCTATCTCTGCATATACGATAGACGCTTTCTTATCAATCTTTTTAGCAACTGCGGAGTTAACCACGCCAATCTCACCGATAAGTTTGCCGCCGCAATAGATATGATTGAGATTCTTTGGATGCTGATATGAATGTGTGGCTTCCGCTTTCTCAAACTTCAAGGGCTCGTGCTTGATGTCATCAGCAATTACTGCAAGGATGTCACGAAGTTCAAAATATATAGCCTCGGTATCCTTGGTCTTGCTGAAGATTGTGATGGCAAGTTTCTTGTGCTCATCGCAAAGGCCGTTCTCCCCTATTCCGTTCACAGTTCTGCCCACCTCAAACACAGCAAAATCTGATGCATAAGCAGTGTTATATTTTACCTGACAGAGTTGGGTAGGAACGATTGATTTACGAATTGTCTTGATATTGGGGTTGGTAGCATTGATAAGTTCAACATTATCCTCTACCTCTATACCGAGCGCCTTATACTCATCGTAATATGCCCATACATAAGAGTGAAGTTCGTGCATTGAATATCTCTTAACAAGGATATCCTTGATGCGGTCTTCATCAGTCTTTGTTCTGTCGGCTCTTACAGGATACAAGGGAGCTTCAGCGGTGTGGATATCGAAGTTATCATAGCCGTAAATACGGGTAATCTCCTCAATGATATCCGCTTTGATAGTAACGTCCTTGGTGGATCTCCAACTGGGAACATCTACTGTGAAGGTCTCACCTTCAAGTTTTACACCGAATCCAAGGGAAAGAAGCGTCTTAACGATTGTATCGTTGCATATCTCAATACCTGTGTATTTGTTTACAAATGCTTTATCAAATGTGAGTGTGATATCATCGTACTTGAATGCATACTCGTCGGTGAACGCAGAAACAACCTTTGCTTCGCCATCAATATCAGTAAGGAGTTTTACAAATCTCGCAACGGCAGTGGATGTCATCTCGGGGTCAAGGCACTTCTCATAACGCATGGAAGCATCTGTTCTGTGAGAAAGGCGAACAGTTGATTTGCGGATAGAGGCTGCATCAAATGTAGCGGACTCCAATGTGAGAGTGGTGGTGTCCTCCACAATCTCAGAATCAAGACCGCCCATAATACCTGCGATAGCAACAGGTGTGTCACCATTACAAATCATAAGGGTATTTTCATCAATTTCCCTCTCAACACCATCAAGCGTGGTGAAGGTGAAGGGTTTATCAAAACGTTTGATACGAATCTGCTCTACCTTACGGGAATCAAATGCGTGCATAGGCTGACCCATCTCCAACATAAGATAGTTGGTAAGGTCGGCAAGGAAGTTAAGCGCTCTCATACCGCAATAGTAAAGACGGATACGCATATTAACAGGACTCTCGTGCTTGGAGATGTTGCCGAACTTGATGGAAGAATATCTCTGGCAGAGGGGATCCTCAATTTTGAGATCCACCTTTTCCAATTTGTCATATACAGACAAATCTGCTACATCAAGAGGTTTGAGTTCTCTGCCAGCAAGCGCTGCAAACTCACGGGCAATACCATAATGACCCCAAAGGTCAGGACGATTGGTCAATGATTTATTATCAACCTCAAACACGATATCGTCTATAGCATATATATCCTTGATATCTGTACCATTGGGCACATCCTCTGTGATATCCATAATACCTTCGTGGCTATCGCTGATACCGATTTCCTTCTCGGAACAGCACATACCATTGGAGGTGTATCCGGCAAGGGGTCTGGGAGTGATTTCTATCTCACCAATCTTTGCGCCAACTTTAGCAAATGCAGTCTTCATACCTACTCTTACATTAGGTGCACCGCAGACTACATCAGTAAGGGCACCATCACCCGCGTCAACTTTAAGAAGGTGAAGCTTCTTTGACTCGGGATGATCCTCTACAGATTTTATCTCAGCAACTACTATTCCGCTTATGTCACTACCCTTGAAGAAAATCTCGTTCTCCACCTCGGCAGTCGAGAGAGAAAACTTATTTATAAGCTCTAATTTATCCAGACCAGTCAAATCAACAAAATCTGAAATCCAATTCATTGATAAAAACATAATTTCCCCTCCTTATTTATCGTCAGTAAACTGTGAAAGACTCTTGAGACTTCCGCTATTAAGATCACGGATATCTTTGATGCCGTACTTCATCATTGCAAGACGAGTAAGGCCAAGACCAAATGCGAAACCGGTGTATTCTTCAGGATCAATACCACCTGCTTTGAGCACCTCGGGATGAATCATACCGCAGGGGCAAAGTTCAAGCCATCCGCTGTGCTTACAAGAGGGACAACCCTCACCGCCACAGATAAGACAACTGATATCAAGCTCAAATCCCGGCTCCACGAAGGGGAAGAATCCGGGGCGCAAACGCACCTTGATATCCTTCTGAAACACTTCGGAAAGCATGGTCTTCATAAAGAAGATGAGGTTGGAAATGGAGATGTTCTTATCTACCATTACACCTTCCATCTGGAAGAAGGTATTCTCGTGGCAAGCGTCAGTAGCTTCGTTTCTGAAGCATCTTCCGGGGAAGATCGCCTTGATTGCCTTGCCTTCTTTTACAAGAGCATCCTTATACTTCTTATAAATCGCATTCTGCGCCGCAGAGGTCTGGGATTTAAGAAGCTGACCATTCTCAAGATAATAAGTATCCTGCATATCTCTTGCAGGGTGATTCTTGGGGATGTTGAGGGATTCAAAACATTCATAGTCGGTAACAACTTCGCTGTAATCCTCTACCGCAAAGCCCATTGACTTGAATATCTCTTCGCACTGACGCTGTACCAAAGTAATGGGATGATATGATCCCCTCTTGAGATTTGCAGGTACAGAAACATCAAATTCAGGCATCTTATTATTCTCTGCCTCTATCTCTTTAAGCACAATCTCCTCTCTCTTAGCGGTGATTGCGTCGTTAATCTCATTTTTAAGTACATTAACAAGCTGACCAAAGGTCTTTTTCTCCTCGTGGGACAAATTCTTCATCTCGCCGAGAAGCTCTGTCACAAGACCTTTTTTACCCATATACTCGACCCTAACCTTCTCAAGCTCTTCCATATTGAAAACCTGGGCCAATGCGGTGTCAAAAGACTGTTTGACAGTTAAAGTTTTTTCGCTCATAATACTATTCCTTTCTGTGATTTAGATAAAATAAAAACAACCCATCCCTGACAAAGGGACGAGTTGCTAACCCGCGGTACCACCCAAATTCAGAATTAAATTCTGCACTTTGATATGCTTTTGGCGTGTGCACTACACTCTGCTTATATCGACTCGAATTTCGCAGAATACTCCATTGCTGAAATTCACAGATTATACTATCTCAGGTGCTCACAGCCGACGACACCTGTTCTCTCTAAGAATCATATAACCGCTACTTACACAACTTCACAGTATGCTTTAACTTTTATGTATTATATCAATTTACCGCATAAAAGTCAATACATATTCGCAAATACTTTCTCCACACAGCACAAAAGCGTCCCCGAAAGGACACCTCCGTGCTATATGTATAAAAATGGGCACAAATTATTTGCCGGCCTTACCAGGGAAACCACCTCTGCCACGGCCACCAAACCGACCGCCGAACTGACCTCCAAAAGGTGCTTTGCCTTCTTTGTTGCCTTCGCCTTTCTTCTCGGCGAATTCTTTGAACTTGGCCTGTCTTGCTTCGTACTCAGCGATAAGCTTATCTGCTTCTTCCTGAGTCATTTCGCCTGCAGTAACCTTTGCAGCGAGTTCTGCCTTGTACTCTTCCAAAGTCTTAACTTTGAAGTTTCCACGGAAGAAACCTCTCTTACCGTAGTTTTCAAGAAGTTTATCTGCCTGTTCCTGAGTCATCTCACCGGCAGCAACCTTTGCAGCGAGCTCCGCTTTATACTCTTCCTTGCGTTTTTCCTGCTCGGCTTTACGCTTCTCCTGAGCTTCCTTCATCTTCTGAGCATTCTCCTGCCATTTCTCATAACTTTCAATACGCTTATCTGCCTGCTCCTGTGTAATCTTACCCTCGGCTACCTGTGCAGCAAGCTCGTTTTTGAGTTCGTCCAAGGTCTTGGGCTCTGCCTTCTTATCAAAGTTACCGGGACGATTAAAACCACCCTTATTGCCTTTGTTTTCTCTATTGCCTCTCTTACCGTAGTTTTCAAGAAGTTTATCTGCCTGTTCCTGAGTCATCTCACCGGCAGCAACTTTCTCAGCAAGCTTTGCTTTGTACTCTTCTTTACGCTTTGCCTGCTCTTCTTCTCTCTTCTTTGCGTTCTCCTGCCATTTCTCATAGCTTTCAATACGCTTATCTGCCTGCTCCTGTGCAATCTTACCCTCGGCTACCTGTGCAGCAAGCTCGGCTTTGAGTTCATCCAATGTCTTGGATTCAAAATTCTTGCCAAACTGCATACGACCAAAACGTCCTGCAGGCGCCTTTGCCTGTACTTCTACTTCTGTGCCGCAATTGGGACATGTAACTTTATTTGCGATCGCATTGCCCGCAAATACAGTAGCACTGCCAAGTATAATTGCGCCAACAACTGACAACGAAATTATAAGATTCTTTTTCATACAAATCATCCTTTCAAATGTTTTTCCTTGCAATTTCATTATATCATACTCATTGTGTAAATTGTGTGAAAGAAATATGAAATCATTGTAAAAAAATTGAGGGCTGTCTCCCAGCCCTCAAATACACCTGCAATTACTGCATGTTGTTTTCCATTTCGTTGATCATTTTCTTGACCATCTGGCCACCTACGGAACCTGTCTGTCTTGATGTGAGGTCGCCATTGTAACCTTCTTTCAAGTTTACGCCTACTTCGCTCGCAGCTTCCATCTTAAGCTTGTTTAATGCTTCTTTTGCTTCTTTCTTTGTCTTTGAGTTTGACATCGTTTAATCTCTCCTTAAAATTATCTGCACAAACGTTTTTCGCTTGCACTTTTATTGTGGTTTTTCCTTTGTGCATTATTCAGGAAATTTCAAACATTTTCTTCGTTTCTTACTTCTTCCGCCACAACGTGCTCCATTTTTGAAACCGACACCTCATAGGCTGTCTTGGTGACGCTCTCTTCTTCGCTGATTTTCTTTTGATAATCTCTGCTTTGAATCCGTCCCCACAAACGTATATTATCACCCACCTCGAAAGTGGATGAAAACCTTGCGTTCCTTCCCCATGTGATACAGGGAATATAATCAGATTTATTATATGCACGATTAACAGCAAGAAGTATATCGCAAATCTCTCTGCCAAATGGCGTGGTACGATATAGTGGCGGTTTGCAGATGTATCCATTCAGGTATATCTGATTGGGATTACGTTCGTCACCATTTATTTCTGTTGTAATATCACGGGCAAACACAGTTAAGATAAGGCGATTACCATCCCGATAGTAATTATTATACGAGCGGAATTGGCCACGCACCTCAATCTCCTCACCCACACCTAACACCTTATCTCTCAAAAGACGCTCCGACACAGTAACATTGATACGATCGCTCATATTACTCAGTCGCAGAATCTTAACAAAAAACGAATAAAACCCCTCACCATACACCTCATGGCTATATGTAAGTTCGCTATCTACCCTGCCGTTAAGAAAAACCTCGTTATTGATTCCTTCTGTAATCAACTGCTACACTCCTTCCCTTTTGCGATGTGTTCTCATACATTTTATTCGCAAAGGAAAAGGTTTATAACAGAAAAAATCGGCTCGTGCCTCCTCGAGGTTCGATTCCTTCCCTTTATAAAATTAAAAGCACCCTTTGATAAGGGTGCTTTTAATTATGCGGATGACAGGAAACAGATTGCGAGCAATCTGCCGTGCTCGGCGACCCAAATGTTTTACATTTTGGTACCCGCCTTCTCACCACTCGCCCGAAAATAGTTATCAACTATTTTCTAATAGGCTCGTGCCTCCTCGAGGTTCGATTCCTTCCCTTTATAAAATTAAAAGCACCCTTTGATAAGGGTGCTTTTAATTATGCGGATGACAGGAATCGAACCTGCACGTCGGGGACACCAGATCCTAAGTCTGGCGCGTCTGCCAATTCCGCCACATCCGCATATATAGTATAAACATAGTGATATAACAAAGTTTACTTGCCGTCAACTGTTCCGTTTCAACTGCGCGCCTTACGCGGGCGCTTGTTTCAACGACAGTTTTGGCATAAGTTCCACCACACCATTCGCTTTCGCTCCTGGGGTGTCACTTAGAAAAACAAATATTCACAAAGTATCTTCAAACCTATAAACACAAGTATCACGCCACCGGCTATCTCGGATTTCTTCTTCCATTTAGAACCGAATACCGCCCCCACCTTAACACCAAGCGAGGAAAGTACAAAAGTTATTATGCATATAACCGCAGAGCCAAAGAGAGCATTTGCAAATTTGTCTGCAAAGAGGAATTTCAAATCAACACAAGTGAAGGTAATGCCCACCGCCAAAGCATCTATACTGGTGGCTATAGCAAGAAGAAACATCGTCTTGCCTTCTTTGCTCTTGCACTCACAACAACCACATTCGTCATCTTCATGTGCTTCCTTGAGCATATTAATGCCAAGAAGTGTGAGTAATGCAAAAGCAATCCACGGAGCAACCGCATTGATATATCTCTCAAAATTTGCACTGAGAACATATCCGATAACAGGCATCAAACCCTGAAACACTCCGAACCACGCACCGCAAGCAAGAGCCTTCTTTATACCAGATTTCTTTAGCGATATCCCCTCGCATACGGATACTGCAAAAGCATCCATTGAAAGGCCTATTGCAAGCAATATAAGTTCTAAATATCCCATATATATCTCCTCTGTTTCATAGGTTACTGATAAATATTATCATATTTCCTGCAATATGTCAATTTAATATTATTATACGGGCACAAAGGTTGACTTTTATGCAAAACGTTGATATAATCATCTCGTTATGGAGTGGTATCGAAGTGGTCATAACGGACATGACTCGAAATCCCCTCGGTTACACTGTAACTGTACCCCTACAAATGGCTTAACCACGCGGGTTTAAGCGAGGTTCAAACCTTGTTTTTACACCCTTATCTAGCGGTTTTTCTAGCCATTTCTAACAAAATTCTATAATTTGCTTTTTTTTGCTCTATCAAATCGGAGCGAATTAACATACCTGGAGATGTACCCAAGTGGTTGAAGGGTCTGCACTCGAAATGCAGTAGGTCGGCTCAAACCGGCGCCAGAGTTCAAATCTCTGCATCTCCGCCAAAAAAATCCTTGAAAGCATTATGCTCTCAAGGATTTTTTCTTTACTCATCTTTATTTTTTCCGTTTACCGCAACAACAGCTAATGCAATTGTTGCCAATACTGTTCCAGCTTTTTTGCCAGTTTCTATTAGATTCTTTTTACAGTTAGCACACAAAAAATTCCCTTTATCAAATTCGGTTAATTCTTTTTTACACCATTTACATTTCTTCATCTGTTGTTACCGCCTCTACTAACATATTTGAACTTAAATTCTTGCTAGGAAGAATTTGTATTTGATTAATACTTTTTTGAATTTTTTTAGGAAATACCATCCACTGTGAATTTGCATTTGCATCATAACTATGCAAAAGTTGCTCAACGGTACCAGTTCCAATTCGTTTTGCAACAATTTCTGTTTCAATAAAATCAGCGTATGATTGTAACGAAATCAACATTGCCTTCTCTTCGCCGATCGCAAGATAACCTAATGCACAAACTTGTTTTGCTTCATTAATACCTCTCATTGAGCGTTTTAATTCAATCATAAATTTATCCCTATTTTTCTTGCTTTTAGCCTCTGTCAACTCAATAATATCAGATTTAAATGTAGCAATTAATTGCTCACTAGCCTGATTTCCCAAAACAACAGCGTGTTCAATCAATCTGTTCTTTTTTTCAATATCATTGCATTCTAATGCTTCTAAATACTGTCGCTTAGCAGCCTCAAGTGTGCCAAATCTATCATTTCTTTGCCCAGCTTCAATGGTTTTTAAGCCGTCTGAAATATCTTCAATTTGCTCAACAATTTGTTGCAGTTGCGCTTGCACAGCAAAACTATTCATATTTTGAATAAGTTCAGGAGTTAGGTTCTCCTTTTTTAATCTTACTTGCTCAATATATTTCCCTTTTTTATCTGTTAAAACTGGCAACAATCCCCTCTTGTCTTTTGACATATTCAAGGTAGCTTTCCCTTCACGAATAAGAGTTTGGGCATTCTCAGATAAAACCGCTACCAATTTGTCGTC
>JAZOWA010000035.1:0-27425 GCA_045659025.1 Clostridia bacterium | reverse complement strand
TATTAATTATAATGATTGGAACAAACCTTATGGGAATAACCAAAATCAAAGTCGCAGATTTTTTACCGGCAATTATTATTGCACCGATTATATATAATATTGCAAACTTTATTCTACAACTTATATGATGAGCGTGCATATTTGTGAACTTTACTATTAAAAAAGTGTTTGTAACGTATGTTACAAACACTTTTTTGGTGCGGATAACAGGACTTGAACCTGCATGAAATTGCTTTCACATGGACCTGAACCATGCGCGTCTGCCAATTCCGCCATATCCGCATATATAGTAATGACATAGAGATATAACAAAGTCTTCTAGCCGTCAACTGTACCGTTTCAACTGCGCACCTTTCGTAGGTGCTTGTTTCAACGACAGTTTTGGCATAAGTTCCACCACACCAATCGCTATGCTCTTGGGGTGTCACTTAAATTCCGCCATATCCGCAAATATGTTGTGTACATCAAGGAAACACTTAATTTACACATATTATATAATATATCATTACATCTTAGTTGTCAATATACAAATTATCTGCTTTCCTTTCAAACTCCTACATTTTCTTTTAATTTGTTCACACCTTCGGGGATGCATCCGCTTCGCGTCTGCCCTGCTCGGCGACCGTGCTTTGCACAGTACCCGCCTTCGCACCGCCTCGCTGAAAACAATCCCACCGGGATTGTTTTCTAAACGCTCGACGCCCTCACAGGGTTCGAATCCCATTTGACATACGAAAAAAGGATGCCCTTTAAGGACATCCTTTTTCATACACCTTCGGGGATTCGAACCCCGGACACCCTGATTAAGAGTCAGGTGCTCTAGCCAGCTGAGCTAAAGGTGCATACGTTTTTCAAATTACAAATGAAATTATACATACTATTGAGGTAAAAGTCAATACTTTTTTGAAAAAAAGTTAAAATTTTTTAATTCTCAAAAAAACCTTGCCGATTGACAAAAAACCTTGATTTGTGTTATCATTATATGGTACATATTTCCGTCACCCGTTCGGGTGACAAATCAGGATATGCGGAGCAGATATAATGATTGTTAATATATCAAATGAAATTTTGTCAGTTGCTCTGGAGACCCACGGCGCCGAGATTAGAAGTATTGTAAAAGACGGCAAAGAATATATGTGGGAGAGGGATGAAACTTATTGGGAGGATTGTGCTCCCGTGCTTTTCCCTATGGTGAGTTCGCTTCTTGACGATAAGTACACCTACAAAGGCGCAACTTATAGCTTTCCTCAACACGGCTTTGCAAGCCGGAGCGAATTCGATGTGATAGACCATAGAGCAGATTCCATCACCCTGCGTCTTGTTCAGGACGAATATACTGCATCTGTCTATCCCTTTGAATACGATTTCACGGTCACCTTTACTTTGGAAGGCAATAAACTCAATGCGTATTATAAGGTGGTAAACACCTCAGCCGATACACCCATGTATTTCAATATGGGTTCCCACGAGGGATATGCTCTGTTTGATGGCGGCACAATAGATGATTATGTGCTGGAGTTTGGTGAGGAGGAGCATCTGGTACGCCTTATGCTTGACCGACCCGTGTGGGAGGGTAAGACCTTTGACTTCGGCAATACAGATACGTTAGAGCTTTCCGATTCTTATTTCGCCGTTGATGGAATATTTTTTAAGGATATCAGGTCCAACCGCGTCACCCTTCGTCGCAAAGGGGGAGAAGGCAGTCTCACGGTCCATTTTGATTGCGATAAGTTAGGCTTCTGGAAGATGCCCGAGGCGAAGTTTATCTGTGTAGAGCCGTGGGATGGTTTCTGCCCTTATGAGGGAGATGGCTACGAGCTCTGTGAGAAACGATTTATTAACACATTAGCACCCAAAGGTGAATACACCTTTTATCATGGAATAGAAATCAATTAAGAGGAGAGATATATATGATACTTGTTACAGGCGGAGCCGGTTATATCGGCAGTCACACCAGCGTAGAGCTTTTAGAGGCGGGATATGATATTGCCATTATCGATAATTTCAGCAATTCCAAGCCCGAATCCCTCAAGAGAATCAAGAAAATCACAGGCAAGGATTTCAAATTCTACGAGGCAGATTTGCTTGACCGTGAAGCTGTTGAGAAGATTTTTGAGGAGAATAGCATTGATGCGGTTATACACTTTGCAGGTCTTAAAGCGGTAGGTGAATCCGTTGCAATGCCCATTGAGTATTACCACAATAACATTGGTTCAACCCTCGTTCTTTGTGATGTGATGCGCAAACACGGATGCAAGAAGATTGTATTCTCATCATCTGCTACTGTGTATGGTAATCCCGCATCTGTACCTATCAGTGAAGATTTCCCCCTTTCTACCACTAATCCCTACGGCAGCACCAAGCTTATGATAGAGCAGATTCTCCGTGATATTTATGTATCTGATAACGAGTGGAGCATTGCCCTGCTTCGTTATTTCAATCCTATCGGCGCTCATTCCAGCGGTCTTATAGGTGAGGATCCTAACGGTATCCCCAATAACCTCGTTCCTTATATTGCCCAGGTTGCAGTTGGCAGACTCGACCACCTCAACGTGTTTGGCAATGACTATAACACCAAAGACGGCACAGGAGTTCGTGATTATATCCACGTAGTTGATTTGAGTCTTGGCCATATTAAAGCGGTAGAGAAGGTTATGGGCACTACCGGTGTAGATGCATATAATCTCGGCACAGGTAACGGATACAGCGTATTGGAGGTTGTAAAGGCATACGAGAAGGCGTGTGGCAGAGAGATTAAATACGAAATCGCTCCCCGTCGTCCCGGTGATATTGCAGAGTGCTATGCTAACCCCGATAAGTCCAGAGAGCTTCTCGGCTGGGAAGCCAAGTACGGCATAGACGAGATGTGTGCAACCTCATGGAACTTCACCATCAATAATCCCAACGGAATGTAATAATGGAGATCAGACGACACTGTCAAAATGGCAGTGTCGTTTTTTATTGTCAAAAAAATAATTAAAAACCCTTGACAAACAAAAAATCCTCTGCTATAATCACATAGTAAGTTGTTTGCGGGAGTGGCTCAGTGGTAGAGCGTCACCTTGCCAAGGTGAACGTCGCGAGTTCGAATCTCGTCTTCCGCTCTTATGTTAAGCCGTATCTCATGGATACGGCTTTTTTGTATATTCAGTTTTCAGAGGTTAAGGTATGCAGAGATTACTAAGTTATATGCGTCGCGCGGTTGACGACTATAATATGATTGAAGAGGGCGATAAAATCGCCGTAGGTGTGTCGGGCGGTAAGGATAGTCTGGCGCTTCTTACGGGTATGTGCGCTTTGAGAAGATTCTATCCTAAATCCTTTGAGATAGAGGCAATCACTCTTGATCTGGGCTTTGAGGGTACGGACTTCACACCTATTGCCCGTCTTTGCGAGGAATTGGGTGTTAACTACACCGTTGTCAAGACGGATATCAAGGCCGTGGTGTTTGATATCCGCAACGAGTCCAACCCCTGCGCTCTGTGTTCCAAAATGCGAAAGGGCGCTCTCAATGAGAAGGCGTTGGAGCTGGGTTGCAGGAAGGTGGCCTTTGGTCATCATAATGATGATGCCATAGAGACATTCTTCTTAAGCCTTTTCTATGAGGGGCGTCTTAATTGCTTTTCCCCCGTCACATATCTTGACAGGAAGGGTATCACCCTTATACGACCCCTTGTGTATACACCTGAGAAATATATCAAATCCTTTGCTAAAAATAGCGAATTGCCTATCGTAATCAATAAGTGCCCCGAAGACGGCAACACCAAACGCCAGAGCATGAAGGACTTTGTTGCTGAGAAGCACAGAGAGGATAAGGGATTCAAGGAACGGGTGTTCGGCGCTATGGTGAGAGGCCTTGACGGCTGGAAGGTAGAGGAATAATATGAATTATATGGAAAAGGCCTTTGAACAGGCGCAGATAGCATATGAGAAGGGTGAAGTCCCCGTTGGCGCGGTTGTGGTGAAGGATATGAAGATAATCGCCTCTGCCCATAACCTTACCGAGGCAGAGAGCGACCCCACCGCCCACGCCGAGATTATCGCAATCAGAAGGGCGTGCGAAGCCCTCGGCACGTCTCGCCTTACGGGATGTGATTTGTACGTCACTTTAGAGCCTTGTGCCATGTGTACGGGAGCAATACTTAATGCCCGCATCCGAGGTCTCTATATCGGTGCAATGGATAAGAATGCAGGTTGCTGCGGATCCGTAGCCGATTTGGTTACAAAGCAACTGTTCAATCACAAAACAGAGGTTTTTTACGGCATAATGGAAGATGAATGCTCTAAAATTCTCACAGACTTTTTCAAAGAAAGACGATAAAAACCTAATGTATACATTAAGGAGAAAAGTATGAGTACAGCCAAACGACATATAGTGGGATTTGATTATTTGAGAGGTCTGGCCTGCCTTGGAGTAATGCTGTTTCACTATACATCACAGTATGAAAACTCTATCGGTCACCTTGGCAATTGGCCAATATCGTTTCCAACTCTTGGCAGATATGGTGTTATCGTATTTTTTATGATAAGCGGGTACCTTGCCCTTATGCACACAAAGGATAATGATACTATCCTGACCTATGGTTATAAGAGGGCAATCCGTCTTTACCCTGCCTATTGGGTAGCAATAATTGTTACGACTTTAGTTATGGCAATTTTTCTACCTGACAGATGTCGCTCTCTGCCCGAGATATTGATAAACTTCACTATGCTGCAGGCATTTCTGGGGGTAAGAGCGGTTGACGGTGTTTATTGGACTTTGCAACTTGAACTTATTTTCTATTTCTTTATAGGGCTTACCATTTTGTTCAAATGTAAAAAGCACATTCTGAAGCTTTCATATTTTTGGATTGTTGCTTTGTACATATTGCATCTGTTCCCACTTGATAATATTATTTTTAAGGGACTCAATGTTTTCCTTATGAACGGAAATGGCTATATTTTCATAGCGGGAATAGCTATATATCATCTGTTCTTAAGAAAGAGCAAAGGCAATGTTGTTCAATGTGTTGTACTACTGATGCTTTGTATTGTATATAGCTTTGTTTGTAAAAGTTTGCATGAAAGTGTATATTTCGCCATTCTTATTGCATTGGTAATACTTATGACAAGATTTGAAATCCCTACTGTCAAAATATTAGAGCCCATAAGATTTATATCAAAGATTTCATATCCGTTGTACCTTGTGCATCAGTATATTGGGTTTGCCATTATATATCATATGGAACGAGCAGGTCTTGTCAACGAGGTTTTTGTGCTGATTCCTATCTCAATCAGTATGGCCCTTGCTTTTTTCATTAACCGATATGTAGAAATTCCTGTCGGCAAGTTTCTTAAAAAATCAATTAAATAGTATTATGTAAAAAAGACGGGCAATGACCGTCTTTTTTGTAATGCTACAATTATATAACAGATTAAGCAAATTCATTGATACTGTTTTGTAAATGTGATAAGATAGAATCGGTGCATAATAATTGCATTTCCAATATCTTTGGTATAACAATAAAGGAGAATATGCTATGGAGATATTTAATCAGGCGGTGGAGAAACACACACAGAGAATCCTCGATGCCGAGAGATTTATCTGGAATCACCCCGAGACGGGTTATAAAGAGTTTGAAACCTCAAAATATATGGAGAACGCTTTTGAAGAATTAGGTTATGACCTGGTTCGCGCGGGGGATATCCCCGGTTTTTACACAATTTTTGATACCGGCAGAAGCGGTCCTGAGGTGCTGATTCTTGCAGAACTTGATTCTATTATCTGCCCCGAGCACGCGGATGCCAATCCCGAGACAGGTGCGGTTCACTCCTGCGGACACAATGCCCAGTGTGCGGCACTTATCGGTGTAGCAGCGGCTCTTAAAGAGCCTGGTGTTGCCGATAAACTTTGTGGCAGAGTCCGTCTTTGTGCTGTTCCTGCGGAGGAACTCCTTGAGATTGAATACAGGTCAGAGTTGAAAGCCAAGGGCGTTATCAAGTACTACGGCGGTAAGAGCGAGTTCTTGTCAAGAGGCTTCTTTGATGGCGTTGATATGGCGTTTATGGTGCATACGGCAGGTATCTATATGGTGCGTAAGGGCTCTGTAGGATGCCTTGCCAAGACTATTACATACGAAGGCGTATCCTCCCATGCAGGTGGTTCACCCTGGGCAGGCAGAAACGCTCTCTATGCTGCAAATTGCGGTCTCAATGCAATCAATGCTATCCGTGAGACCTTTATGGAAAGCGATATTATAAGGGTGCATCCCATCATCACCAATGGCGGTGCTATGGTTAATGCAATCCCCGGTAAGACGGTGCTTGAAAGTTATGTCCGTGGTGCCACCTTCAAGGCAATATGCAATGCTAACCACAAGGTTAATCAGGCTCTCTGCGGTGCTGCCCTTTCTATTGGCACCAACATCGATATTTGTGATATCCCCGGATATTCACCCCTCGTAAATGATGAGAACATGCGTCAGCTGTTCCGCAAATCAATGGAGACCTTCCTTCCCGAACGTAAGTTCTCTATGGTAGAGGCTATGGGTTCAGGCAGTACAGATATGGGTGATTTGAGTTGCATTATGCCGGTGGTGCATCCCTATGCAGGCGGTGCAGACGGCACCTCCCACGGCAGCAACTATGAGATAAAAGACCCTATTGCTGCTTGTGTGGATAGTGCCAAGTTACAACTTGGTATGCTCTATATCCTTCTTTGCGACGAGGCGAAGGAAGCCAAGAGAATCATCTCTGAATTTACCCCTGCCTTTGCATCAAAGGAAGAGTTCTTAGGGTTTGTGGATAGTCTTAACTATTCAGGCAGACGAATCGAGTATTCAGATAATGATACAGTAACTGTCAATATAAAATAAATCATGGAAAGGTAGATGGGTATGAAAAAGTTTTTGAGAATATTTGCAATGCTTCTTGCGGTCGTGATGATGCTTTCGGGATGCGGTGGCAACACTGGGGAGACACCTGAGGATGCCGACACTACCCCCGTTGTTGAGGTTGACCCTGTTAAAGAAGAGATAGACGCATTTATGAATACGCATATCCTTACCAATGACCGTCCTATCGCCGTTATGATAGACAATGATGATAAGAATGCCCGTCCTCATTCAGGACTCAACGAGGCGTATCTTGTGTATGAGTTGGTGGTAGAGGGCGGAGCCACACGCTTTATGGCGTTGTATCGTGGCACAGATACGGCCAAGATTGGTCCTGTTCGTTCTTCAAGGCATTATTTCCTTGACTACGTAATGGAGAACGATGCTATCTACACCCACTTTGGCTGGAGTCCCAGAGCGATGCAGGATATTTCCGAGTACAGTATTGATAAGATCAATGGTGTGTTGGGCTCGGATGAGAGCATCTTCTGGAGAGAAGAGAAATATAAAGGTGACTGGCACAGTGCCTATACAAGTATAGCCAATATAAAGGACAAGGCGGAGAAGAAGGGTTTTGAATTCACCACTAACCAGACTGGCAGTGTGAAGTATGGTGATTCATACTTTGATATCGGCTCGGGTAACGTGGCAGATAATATCACTCTTGAGTATTCCACCTTCTATGATACGGGTTATACATACAATGCCGAGACTAAGCTTTACGAGAAGCTCATCAACGGCAAACCCCATATTATGAAGGACGGTGCCAAGGTAGAGTATAAGAACATCATTGTTGTTCTCAACGATGATACCTCTTTAGGAGATGGTACCGACAGACGTAATATAATCACCACAGGCCGAGGCAAAGGATATTATATTACCAATGGCGAGTGGGAGGAGATTACCTGGTCCAAGGATACCCGTCGTGGTAATACCACATATAGTAAAGCCGACGGCACACCCCTCTATGTTAACCCCGGTAAGACTATTATAAATATAATCAGTCCTTCTGCTCCCATTACAATGACCAACCCCGTTTCAGATAATAATCAATAAGGAGAAATCAAATGCTTAGAAGTGTATGTCATTCAGATTCAATAGTTATTTATTGGGATTTGCCCGATAATTTCACAGAGGGTAACACCTATACCATTACCATGAACGGTACAGAGATGGGCAAGACGGCAAAATGCCATTTCAGAGCAGAAGATCTCACTCCTGAGACAGAGTATTCCTTTGCGGTAGAGATGACAGGCGAAACTGCTTGTAAGGTGGGAGAAGGCAAATTCACCACCGAGACGGTAAGAAAGTTCATTGATGTAACCAAGCCTCCCTATAATGCGGTGGGTGATGGTAAGACCCTCAATACCACAGCTATTCAGGCGGCAATCAACGATTGCGGTAAGGGCGAGAGAGTGTATATCCCATCCGGTGATTTTATGACGGGCTCCCTCTTCCTTCATTCTGATATGGAGCTTTATCTTGATGAGGGTGCTATCCTTCACGGTACTGCTAACGTACCCGACTATGAGCCGAAGATCAAGAGCCGTTTTGAAGGCTATGAGATGATGTGCTATGCAGCGCTCATCAATATAGGCGAGCTTGACCGTGGCAACGGATATAACTGCAAGAACGTAAAAATCAGCGGTAAGGGTACCGTCTGCGGTGGCGGTGTGGAACTTGCCCAGAATGTAGTAGACGTGGAATTGGTTCTTATGAAGGACTATATCGAGAGCCTCGGTGATAAGATTAAGGAATTCGAATTGCCCGTGACTATCGCAGGCAGACCAAGGCCCAGACTTATCAATATGAGTTGTGCGCAGAATGTGGAGATATCCGATATCACTATTGCCAACGGCGCTTGCTGGAACGTGCATATGATATATTCTGATAATATCGTTACATACGGTTGTACCTTCCGTTCACAGAAGGTATGGAATGGTGACGGTTGGGATCCCGATTCTTCCACCAACTGTACCTTGTTCGGCAGTGAGTTTTTCACAGGTGATGATGCGGTGGCAATCAAATCCGGTAAAAACCCTGAGGGCAATGTAATCAATATTCCTTGTGAGCATATCCGTGTGTTTGACTGTGTGAGCCATTTCGGACACGGTATCACAATCGGCAGCGAGATGTCTGGTGGCGTAAATGATGTCCGTATCTGGAACTGCGATATGGGGACTTCCACCTATGGCGTAGAGATTAAAGGCACCAAGAAAAGAGGCGGATATGTCCGCAATGTCAGTGTAAGGCATTGTAAAGTGTGCAGATTGCTTATGCACTCTGTAGGGTATAATGATGACGGTGAGGGTGCACCTACTGCGCCTATCTTTGAGGATTGCTCATTTGAGAACGTACAGATTACCGCTCATATGCTTAGCCGCGACGGTGTTTCCGAGTATTGCGAAGCCATAGAGCTTTCCGGATTTGATATTCCTGGTCACTATCTTAAGAACATCAGATTCAAAAACATCAGCATTGATAACGGAGTAGAAAGCAAACGTCAATGCATCTATCTCCAGTGTTGTGATGGTGTTTCATTTGAAAACATCTTCTGCAGATAACATAGCATAATAAAACCCCGTGTGGATTACCACACGGGGTTGTTTTTGTATGTGCTCCAATTATTTGCCCTCGCCCTTTTTCCAGGAGACTATGTAAAATCTTGTGTAGAGCAGGAGCGATGCAGACATAGACGCCAGGCAAACACCAATCATTGTATTTACAAATGTAACGGGAAGCTCGGGGAATACTATCATAAGCAGGATTGTGCTATATAATATGATGGTATTGAGTTTGCCGTGCCATTTTGCACTGTTGACCGCCTGTTGCTTTTTAATGTTGATTGCACCCAATGCCGCCATTGTGCATTCTTTGATTACAAACAGCACCGTAAGCGCCAACATCAATGGATATTTATATGACAGACACACAATAAGCGCTATCTGTGTGAGCTTGTCTGCTATAGGATCCAAAATCTTTCCGAAGTCCGATACCATGTTGAATTTTCTTGCGATTATTCCGTCTGCAATATCGGTTGTCCCCGATACCAATATAACTGCTGCTGCGAGATAGTGGTCGTTGTAGATGAAATAGAGCCAGATTATAACAGGTATAAGAAACAGTCTGAAAAGACTAAGGAGATTAGGCAGAGTAAGTATCTGATTTTTCTTAAACAGTTTCATTGTCAATCACCTTGAAAAAGGAATGGGTATAAATCAAGAGCCGGTTAATACCGGCTCCGTAAGTGTGACTTAAATTAATAAGAATTATTTCTTGGGCTTGTTGTAGATGATCATACCAACAACAGATACGATAAGCGCAACTGTGATTACGATATGTACCCAAACGAGGGGGCTCAAGAAGTAAGCAACGGGTTTGTTGTATACAAGGATACCTGCGAGAGCGCAAATCAAGGGGAAGATATAAGGCTTTCTTGATTCTGCACCGTTGATGATGAGGTTAACAACGCTCACACCGGAAGTAATCATCTGGATGATGGGGAAGAGCAGGATATCATCAATTTTGAAGGGTTTACCGCCCTGAGAGGCGATCCATCTGCCGAGTTCTTTGCTCTTCTCGGTGAAGGGCAACCAGATGTAACCGTTGATTGTAGCTGTCTTACCGTTAAAGAACCAGAAGGGTACAAACTGTAAAATAAAAGCAAGTGCACAACATGCAACTGCTGCATAAGCGAATATTTTTTTCTTTCCTTCGAGCTGGTTGATCATTTTTTATTTCCTCCTGAGAAATTATACTGTATGTTCATACATAACACAATTAAGGTTATTTTAGCATATTTGCATTTTTATGTCAATACATAACAGGGCAAAATTTAATCATTTTTTCGGCGAATTTCGGATTTTGTGGTGAGGATGTTGTAATGCGTTGTCAGGTGAGGGTCGGATTGTGATTTCCTGTGGGGAGAAAAAGTTGGCGGTATGGGGCGAGTCTTGACAAAAAGCGCATATTATTATATTATAAAACTATATATAATAGTATATTATTTCAAGGAGCGATATATATGAGAATATGTGTATTTGGTGCGGCATCGCCTACTATTGACCCCTATTATATAACCAGAGTAGAAGAGCTGGGTAAAGCATTGGCAGAGAGAGGACATTCTCTCACCTTCGGCGGAGGCGGTAACGGTCTTATGGGTGCGGCCGCTCGTGGATTCCGTGACGGTGGCGGAGATATCCTTGGTGTAATCCCCAAGTTTTTCATAGAGGAGTCGGTTGAGCTTATATGCGATTTCTGTAATGAATTGATTACTCCCGACACCATGCGTGAGCGTAAGCAGATTATGGAGGACAATGCAGATGCATTTATCATAGTGCCCGGTGGTATCGGCACTTTTGAAGAATTCTTTGAGATTCTCACATCCAAACAGCTTTGCCGTCATAATAAACCCATAGCAGTATATAACCTTATGGGTTATTATGATGAGATGTATGCAATGCTCGATGCCGCCATTGAGAAGAACTTTCTCCGTGAAAACTGCAGAGAGCTTTACCTGTTCAGCGAGGATACAGACAAGATCATTGAATACGTAGAGACTCCCCCCAGAGAAATCGGCGATATCAAAGAGCTTAAAGACGGTTGATATTTTAGTGATTTGAGGCGTTTCTTTTATAGGGAACGCCTTTTATAAGAGGTGGATTATGAAGATTGTTGATTTGATTACCAAAGACACCTGCTCCATATCCTTTGAGGTGTTTCCGCCCAAGCAGGATTCTAATTTTGACAGTGTTGCGAAAGCGGTGGAGGAGATAGCAGAACTCAGGCCTTCATTTATGAGCGTTACATACGGTGCAGGCGGTGGCACCAGCAAATACACCTTGGATATTGCCCGCAATATCAAGGAGAAGTTTGGTGTGCCCTCCCTTGCTCATCTTACTTGTGTATCCTCAAGCAGAGAGACGGTGCGGGAAAGGATTGCCGAGATTAAAGCGGCAGGTATAGAGAACGTTATGGCGCTTCGTGGTGATATTCCCGAAGGTTTGGCCGCCTCCGACAGAAGCGGATGGGATTATAAATACGCCATAGACCTTATCCGTGAATTGAAAGACACAGACCCCGAATTGTGCCTTGGTTGTGCATGCTATCCCGAGGTGCATCCCGAGAGCGCCAATCAGGCAGAGGATATAGCCCATCTTAAAGAGAAGGTGGATGCGGGTTGTGATTTTATCACCACCCAGATGTTTTTTGATAACAACCTTCTTTATAATTTCTTGTATAAAATCCGTGAGGCAGGCATCACTGTGCCCGTTATCCCTGGTATTATGCCTATCACCAACTCCAAGCAGGTGGAGAGGTCAGTCAAACTTTCAGGGTCATTTATGCCCCAGAGATTCAAAAGCCTTGTGGACAAGTTCGGTGATAATCCCGCTGCTATGAAGCAGGCAGGTATTGCCTATGCTACCGACCAGATTATAGACCTCTTTGCTAACGGCATAACCAATGTCCACGTATATTCTATGAATAAACCCGATGTGGCAGAGAAAATACAGTCCAATCTGTCAGATATTTTAGGTAAGTGATATGTCAATGGTTAGATTCTATGCCCCCCCGCCCTTTGATAGGGGAGAGATTATGCGATATACCCGCTGCCGTGATGCGGTTGCAGATGTGGACAGGCTGGTGGAGAGCGCCATATCAGAGATTGAGAGCGAACTTTCCTATAAGGTGTGCTTTGAACATCTCCCTTTCAAATCGTCTGGGGATGACTGCATAATCGGTGATATGAAAATAACCTCCCACACCCTTGCAAAAAATCTTTCGGGGTGTAAGTCGGTGATTGTATTCGGTGCTACTTTGGGTATGGGAATAGACAGACTCATCCTTAAATACTCCGAGGTATCCCCATCTCGTGCTCTTATTATTCAAGCCATTGGTGCTGAGAGGATAGAGGCTCTTTGTGATGTTTTCTGCAATGAGATGGCAGAGGAATTTGGCACACTCCGCCCACGGTTCAGCCCCGGCTTCGGCGACCTTGAACTCAAGGTACAAAAGGATATATTCAATTTACTTGATTGCACAAAGCGTATAGGTATATATTTAAGAGACAGTTACATAATGTCACCCTCAAAGTCGGTAACGGCTTTTGTAGGCGTGGAGTAATCAGAGGTGCGATATGAATTTTCGTGAATTTTTGAATACGAATAATGTGTATCTTGACGGTGGTATGGGCACGATGCTCCAGAGCCACGGTCTCAAGGGTGGTGAGCACCCTGAGATGTGGAATATCACCCGTCCCGATATAATTGCAGATATACACAAAGCATACTTTGATGCAGGCAGTAACGTGGTGTGTACCAATACCTTCGGTGCTAACGGGCTCAAATTCTCCGATAGCGAACTTGATGATATCATAAGGTGCGCTGTTGCCAATGCCCGCAAGGCGGCAGAGGCAAGTTGTGGCACTCAGCCCAAATTCGTTGCTTTGGATATTGGCCCCTCGGGCAGATTACTTCGTCCTTTGGGTGATTTTGATTTTGAAGACGCGGTTTCCCTCTTTGCCAAGACGGTGAAACTGGGTGTGAAATACGGTGTGGACCTTGTAATTATCGAGACCATGAACGATAGTTACGAGACCAAGGCGGCTCTTTTGGCGGTCAAGGAGAATTGTGACCTTCCCGTCCTTGTATCCAATGCCTATGGTGCCGATGGTAAACTCATGACGGGTGCTACCCCCTCTGCTATGGTTGCCATGCTTGAGGGTATGGGCGCAGATGGTATCGGTGCCAATTGCTCGTTGGGCCCCGTTCAGCTTATACCCGTAGTCAGGGAACTTTTGTATCGCGCATCTGTTCCTGTTATATTAAAGCCCAACGCAGGCCTCCCAAGGCTTGAAGACGGCGAAACGGTATTTGATATCACTCCCGATGAATTTGCTGATACTGTGGCAAATCTTATGGCAGATGGTGTGCGTATTACGGGTGGTTGCTGTGGCACCACTCCCCGGCACATCTCCCTTCTTACTTCAAAAAGCAGGGATATTCTCCCCAAACCCATAGAGCCAAAGAACTTTACGGTGGTGTCCTCTTATGCAGAGGTGGCAGAGTTTGGCAGGGTTCCTCTTCTTGTGGGCGAGAGGATTAACCCCACAGGTAAGAAACGATTCAAACAGGCCCTTATCGAAGGTGATATGGGATATATTCTGAATGAAGGTGTCAACCAGGAGGAGAAGGGTGTTCATATTTTAGATGTGAATGTAGGTCTTCCCGATATAGATGAGGTGTCCATGCTGTGTGATGCGGTGTATGAACTTCAGGGTGTGGTGAGCACTCCCTTGCAGATAGACACCGCCGATGCAAAGGCTATGGAGAAGGCACTTCGCATATATAACGGCAAAGCAATGATTAACTCCGTCAACGGCAAGGCAGAGAGTATGTCGGAGATATTCCCCCTGGTCAAAAAATACGGTGGCGTAGTAGTTGCTCTCACCCTTGATGAGAACGGCATCCCCGACACTGCTGAGGGCAGAGTGGCTATTGCAAAAAGGATTCTTAATACTGCAAAGGCATACGGAATAGATAAGAAGGATATCGTGTTCGATACCCTCGCTATGACGGTGAGCGCAGACACGTCTTCCCCATCTGTCACATTAAATGCACTTAAAATGATAAGGGGAGATATAGGATGCCACACCTTACTTGGTGTATCAAATGTTTCCTTTGGTCTTCCTTCAAGAGATGCGGTCAACGGCACATTCTTCACTCTTGCTATGGATAACGGTCTTTCCGCCGCAATAATGAATCCCTACTCATCGGCTATGATGCAGTCATATTATTCCTTCAAGGCTCTTCGCAATATGGATGATAACTGCGCAGATTATATTGCCAATGCAGATAGCTTTGCCACTGTGTCTGCCACTCCTGCCAAGGCATCAAAATCTGAGGCGGAGTATAAGAGTGACCTTCAATATGCAGTAATAAAGGGCTTTAAGGAAGAGTCCGCCCGTATTACAAAGGAACTCCTTGCTACTGCTGAACCCCTTGATGTTGTGCAAAATGAGATTATTCCTGCACTCAATATCGTGGGCAAGGGCTTTGAAGAGGGCAGGACGTACCTTCCCCAGCTTCTTATGAGTGCAGAATCCGCCAAATCCGCCTTTGAGGTGATCAAATCCTTTATGTCGGGTAAGACATCTGCCACAAGGTATGACGGCACCATTATAATCGCCACAGTCGAAGGCGATATCCACGATATAGGTAAGAACATCGTGAAACTCCTTTTGGAGAACTACGGTTTCAATGTTATAGACTTGGGTAAGGATGTACCCCCGCAGGTGATTGTTGATAAGATGACCGAGACGGGTGCCAGGATAGTGGCACTCAGTGCACTTATGACCACCACTGTGCCCGCTATGGAAGAAACCGTTCGCCTTGTCAAGCAGACCAATCCTGATTGCAAGACGGCAGTAGGTGGTGCGGTGCTTACTCAGGGGTATGCGGATGTAATGGGTGCGGATAAATATTGCCGAGACGCAATGGAGACCGTACGTTATGCAGAGGAAATTCTTGCCTGACAAAAAACCCTTGACATATAATATTTACGATGCTATAATGAAGTAAATTTGTGATATACAAACCGTTGAAGCAGAAAAAAGTCAGACCCCGGTTTTAAGAGCGAGCGGATTATGGTGTGAGTTCCGCAGGACCGCCTGAGTAATATGGACTGCTGAGGGCGGCGTCAAATGCGCCGACGAGTGGCTTGCGTTATAAGCCGAAGGTATGATAGTACTTTACAAAGCGCACGGGGTTTCCGTGAATTCAAGGTGGCACCGCGGATATTGATTATTCGTCCTTGACAGTACCAACTGTCAGGGACTTTTTTGTTTTTCGGAGGTTAAATATGGAACTTTTGACTAAACGATGGCGTTGCCACAGATGAGCACATGCATAATTTATATTGAATATATCGGAGGTAATTGTAATGAAGATTAACGGAATAGAATTTGATAATTATTTTAAGAACTATCCTGATGCCAATGGCTACTATGGTAAATTCGGCGGATCCTATATTGATGCGGATCTCAAAAAGGCCATGGACGAGATAACCGAGGCATATTTCACTATTTGCAAATCCAGCAAGTTCATAGCGGAGCTCCGCAAAATCCGCAAGGAGTTTCAGGGCAGACCCACTCCCGTGTCATATCTTGAGAGATTGTCTGCAAGTATCGGCAACGGTGTTCAGCTTTATGTGAAGAGAGAAGACCTCAACCACACCGGTGCTCATAAGCTCAATCATTGTATGGGCGAGGTGCTCCTTGCCAAGTATATGGGCAAGAAGAAAGTTATCGCCGAGACAGGTGCAGGTCAGCACGGTGTTGCCATGGCTACTGCCGCTGCATATTTCGGCTTGGAATGTGATATTTATATGGGTTCTGTTGATATCAAGAAGCAGGCGCCCAATGTAGCCAGAATGAAGATTCTCGGTGCCAATGTAGTAGAGGTTACCCACGGTCTTGCTACTTTGAAAGAGGCGGTTGACGCGGCTTTTGAGGCGTATAGCAAAGACTATAAGAATTCAATGTATTGTATCGGCTCTGTTGTAGGTCCTCATCCCTTCCCCATGATGGTAAGAGATTTCCAGAGTGTTGTGGGTATTGAGGCGAGAGACCAGTTTGTTTCAATGACGGGTGAACTCCCCGACGCAGTAGTTGCTTGTGTTGGCGGTGGTTCCAATGCCATGGGTATGTTCTCAGGCTTTTTGAATGACCCCGTTGACATCTATGGTGTAGAGCCTTTGGGCAGAGGCCCTAAGCTTGGCGACCACGCAGCAAGTCTCAAGTACGGTACAGAGGGCATTATGCACGGTTTCAACAGCATTATGCTCAAAGACGAGAACGGCGAACCCGCTCCTGTATATTCAGTAGCAAGCGGTCTTGACTACCCCTCATCAGGTCCCGAACACGCATTCTTGCACACCTCAGGCAGAGTAAAATACGATGTAATCTCCGATGACGAGACCATAGATGCGTTCTACACCCTTGCACGTCTTGAAGGCATCATCCCTGCTATAGAGAGTGCTCACGCGGTTGCTTATGGTATGAAACTTGCCAAGGAAATGGGCAAGGGCTCAATCCTCATCAACCTCTCAGGTCGAGGCGATAAGGATATGGACTATATCATAGAGAACTACGGCATAAGATAAAAACGAACGGACTTTGAAAATTCAAAGTCCGTTTTTTATATGTTTTTCTTGAACATATTTCAAATTGTGATATACTTATATCATAACCTTATTAATTACAGGAAACCGAAAGGGGTATTTCTATGAATAAATATATGGGCAATCCATTGCAGCTGTACGGAGTAGAGGAGATGCGTCTTACCGGCGGTAAGGGCGACGGTATGCGTATGCTTTTTGTCCGCAACGGCAGAGGATTGGAATTCTGGGTGTCGTTAGACAGATGCGCAGATATCTCCCGCCTCACCTTTGGCGGAGATAACTACGGATATTTTTCGCCCTGCGGATATGTAGCACCCCAGTATTATGACGGTGTTGGCGCAGGCTTTTTGAAGTCTTTCACCGCAGGTTTCATCACCACCTGTGGTCTCACTGCGGTTGGTAGCCCCTGCACGGATAACGGAGAGGAGTTGCCTCTCCACGGCACAATCTCCAACACCCCTTGCGAGAGCTTCGGCCATTGTATAGCAGAGGGCGGTATTCATATCAAGGCAATCATCCGCGATGCGGCAATGTTTTCACGCAAACTTGTTCTTGAGAGGGAATACATAGTGCCCCTTGACAGAGACGAGATTATAATGCTTGATACCGTTACCAATATAGGTTCATCCGAGACGCCTTTTGAGATGTTGTATCATTGCAATATGGGTTATCCGCTTCTTTCCGAGAATACGGAGATTAAAATCCCCTCCACCGAGATTACCCCCCGCAATGACCATGCTAAAGACGGCATTGCTACTTGCCTTGACGCAGAAAAACCCCAGCAGGATTATGAGGAGATGTGCTTCTATCACAAGATGGAGGGCGTAGCAGAAATCTCTGTGTATAATCCCGATATTGCAAAGGGTGTCAAGATGATTTACTCCACCGACGAACTTCCCTGTTTCACCCAGTGGAAACAGATGGGCGAGTATGATTATGTAATGGGTCTTGAGCCCGGCAACTGCTTTCCCGATGGCAGAGACGTAATGCGGGAAAAGGGCATTTTGCAATTCCTTGCTGAGGGCGAGAGCAGAAGCCATTCTGTGAGATTCAACTTTTTCAGATAAATAATCACATCATGTAAGAAAGAGGTTTTAATATGTCAACCTTTACATACGAAACAGAAGACAGAAAGACCAGATTTGAAAGATATGAATGGGATAACACCTGGATAGAGAACACAGATAATGCAGATAGCAGACGAGTTTTCTATATAGGTGATTCCATCTCCTGCAAGACGAGGACTACAGGCACATATCTTACCAAAGGCGAGATTCTCTTTGACGGTTTCGGCACATCCAAGGGATTGGATAATCCCTTCTTCAAAGACGGCATCTCCCTCTTTGCTGCCCAGCTCCCCTGCATTGAGAGAATCCTTTTCAATAACGGTCTCCACGGCTTCCACTTAAATGATGAGGAAGAATACGGCAAGTACTATGAGGATATGGTGAAGTTCCTTTTGGAGAAATTCCCTAATGTACCCCTTTATATTGTGCTTACCACCTGTGTTGCCAATGAGGCAAGACTTGAGAGGGTAAAGGCGCGTAATAAAGCAGCTTTGGAAATAGCAGATAAATACAATCTCTCCGTGATTGATTTGTATACTGTATCGGAGCAGAAGAAAGACCTTCTTCGTCCTGATGGCGTGCATTTCACTCAGGAAGGGTATGACGCTCTGGCTGGTGAGATTATCTCTGCCGTGAGGGCAGAGAAAGCAAACTGATATTAAAAACGAATGAGGTGCCATAGTGGCAAAGACAAATACCACCGAAAAAGGTATAAGGGATAATCTCTACGGAATACCCCTTGATAATATATACACTCCCGAAGAAATCTCCGATCTTGAGAAGGCCCGTGTGGAACGTATCACCAAGAGTCGAAGAAGACGCGCGAGAAAGCAGAGGGAGAAGAAGAGGTTTGCTCCACCCACACGGAAGCAGGCCTTTATTGGTGTTGCCATTTTGTCGGCACTTATATTGCTTATGCTTATAAAGACTCCCCTTATAGTACGTCTTAATCCGAGGCTCTATGTGTCAAACACCATTGAAGATACAGTAAAGTCAATGGCAAACGAGAGGGCGAGAATCACCAAATCCCTTTTCGGTTTTGATTTGTTTACTGCTCCTGACGTATCTGCAGAGTTTGCGGCGGATATCACGGCAGATTCCAAGGGCCTTGCCACAGGCGTTTCTGTTAAAGGCAACGGTCAGATTATGAGTAAGTTCAAAGAAGCATCCCTGACCACTGAATTTGCTGATGGGGATAATCCCTTCTTCACCATGAGCGCATATCTTAATGAGGACGAGGCGGGATTTAATATCCGTGAACTTTTTGGTGAGTACTGGACAGTAAACACCAAGGATTATGGGGCTAAATGGAATAACAGCGGTTTTCGTAAAGCACTTTATAAAGATACCGTATCCGATACGGCAGACATATCGTATTCCACCATTTTTCCCATGTCAGAAATTCTTACTGATAAGAGCATCAAATCCATCAGCAAGCAAGCAGACAGATTGTTTTCAGCATCTTATGGCAAATATCTGGGCAAAGAGGAATACACCTTAAACGGCAAAACGGTACGGGGAAAGACTTTCCGTTTTGGATTTGACGGCGAAGACCTCAAAAAGCGTATCCCTGCAATCCTTGATATTGCGCTGACGGACGAGATAATGGTCAAAAAATCCGATACGGTCTGCAGAGAACTTTTCAAAGATATGAGCGAACTTTCCAGACGCATCAGTGACGATATTGTGTTTAGTGACGTATATGCCATAATCGGCGAACACGACGGTAAGATTATCAGCGCAAGACTTGTCGCTGTATATACCAATAATATGCTCCCTGCTGCACTTGAGATGCGGTTTAATATCGGCGATACGGATAATGTGTGTAATGCGGTATTTGTGTCGGCGGATATCAGGGACGGAAGCAGAGAAACCTATGTGTCACTTTCCACCAAGGGCAATCACGCTATGGACAAAAAATCCTTTACCGACAGAACGGTTCTCACCATATCAAAGGGTGGAAACCTCTCCGAGTGGAGTGTGGAGTCCTCGATTGATTTGAAGAGCGGTGATACTGTGGCGGTACTGGGAAAATCGGTTAACGGAGTGTCTTCTTCTGCTGAGTTTTCAGGCACATACAAAAAGCAGGGTGGAGCGGGATTTGATTTCACATCAATCAACATCTCGGCTTGTGAGCCCACCGGTGTAAGACTTCTTTCTGCCACGGGCAAAATAACCTTTGGCAGAGGTGTATTGCTTGGCAGACACAGCCCTTCGGGTAAGAGATATATTCTTGATATGGATAAAACCGATGTGGAGACGTATATAATAAAAATCGAAGAAACTGATCGATATAAATTTGCAAAAGAGAAGTTAGAGGGTATTTTCGGTGAATAATATGAAAACCCGCAGGGTTGTATATGTGGCATTAGGGATTGCTTTGCTTACCCTGTGCGGATGGATAAGTATTCCTTCTGCACCGCCGATCACATTGCAGACCATGGCAATACTCGTGCTATCGGGAGTTCTCGGAACAAAATATACTCTCTTTTGCATAGTAGGGCATATCATACTTGGCCTTATCGGATTACCTGTGTTTTCGGGGTTCCGCAATTTAGTTGGTGTACTCTTCTCTCCCTGGGGTGGATATGTGATTGGTTTTGCCACTATGCCCATGGTTGTTGGCATGTGTGTTAAAAGGTATGGGACAAAACCCCTTCCTCTTTTAATCTCTGCGATTTGTGCTACTTGTATCTGTTATATATGTTCTGTTTTGTGGTTTGAAATGTTTGTAAGGGATGCATCTTTCCCGGTGAGCGCTCTGGTAATCCCCTTCATACCCGCAGATATTTGCAAGACAGTCGCATCTGTTTACCTGATAAGACGCCTTTCCCCTTTGGTGGCTGATAGTTAAGGAGAAACTTATGAAAAAGACACTTATAGTAATTGATATGCAAAATGATTTTATAGATGGCGCACTGGGCACGAAAGAAGCGGTAGCCATTGTGGACAATGTAAAAGACAAGATAGCTGAATACCGCAAAGACGGGGGAGAGATCATCTTCACCCGTGATACTCATGATAAGGATTACCTTACCTCTTCCGAAGGAGCCAAACTCCCCGTGGAGCATTGTATAAAAGGCACTCACGGCTGGGAGATAGCCGATGGCCTCTGCCGGGCAGGAGACACTATCATAGATAAGCCTTCTTTCGGCTGGACAGGTTGGGATAAATTCACCTTTGGGAAGATAGAGATTGTAGGCCTTTGCACCGATATATGTGTGGTATCTAATGCGTTGATACTCAAGGCCACCTTCCCCGATGTGCCGATTTCTGTGGACGCATCCTGCTGTGCAGGTGTTACCCCTGCCACCCATGCTGCCGCCCTTGATACCATGCGGATGTGCCAGATAGATATAATTGAATAATTAGCAAAAAATAACCCCGTTGAAGATTCTTCAACGGGGTTTTGTGTTGCCTTAATTATTTCTCGTTGGTGGAGTTTGCTGTGGGGAACATCTCGGAGATTACGTCGTGATGTGCTTCGCAATCAAGGGCATGACCCAGGTAGTTGTATGTAGAGAGGATTTCCTCATCGGAAAGTTCAAATACCTTCTTGATTTCGTTTAGGTACACATACTTCATTTTGTCGCAGAATGCCTTCCAGCCTTCCTTCCACTTGCCGTTTTTAAGGTTTTCGCATCTCTCTGCAAAATCTGCTTCAAGCTGTGCCTTTCTCTCGCCCTTGGCAAACTCGATACCGTGTTCGGTGTTCACTAGGTGTATGAATTCAATTTCCTTTGTATCAGTATCGTATATTACCGCAAGTCCGTCCTGCCATCCTTCGCTCTTGGATGCCAGAGAAGCAAAGTGGAAGTTGCCCTGACCGTAGAGGATATGGCAACCGTTATACTCTTCGTAGCAACCTACGCAATGACTGTGCTGACAAAGCACCATATCCGCGCCGCAATCAGCGAGTACGTGACACACCTTGTGGAGTCTCGGAGAAGGGTAACGGCAATACTCCTTACCGCCGTGATATACAACTATTACCTTGTCATACTTTGCTCTTGCCTCACGTACGTCGATGGGGGTGTCAAATACGTCAAAGGGACGTGTGCCGATTCTGTCTTCCAGAGCGTAGGAATACTCCTTCTCGCATACTGCGATGATGCAGATGGTCTCGCCGTTTTTCTCAATCACAAGGTTTTTTCTGGAATCCTCGTAATTGTCACCAATGCCGTTGTAGGGAAGATTCTCTTCTTCAAGAGCTTTTATTGTATCTTTAAGTCCCTCGATGCCGTAATCGAATATATGGTTATTACTCAAAAGGCAGTGAGTAACACCCGCCATTTTGAGTGCTTTTGCAGTGTTCTGGGGAGCTCTTTTCCAGGGGCCGAATTTTTCGATTTCGTTTGTGCTTTCTGTGATTACACACTCTAAGTTGACAATGTTAAAATCCTTGCCCTCAAACATAGCAATAGAATCACCGAACAGTTCCTCCAGATTCATGCTCTGGAAAGAGTCGGTTGTAAATGGTGTGGGGCAAACGTCTCCGCCAAATAAGATTTTCATATTACGTTCTCCTTTAATGTAATTAGTTGTTACGGTTTATAAGGTTGATGATGAGTTCTTTGAGGAATGAATTTTCATAGGGGAGGGAATCCAGGTTTTCAATCGCTCTTTCAGATATTGCCTTTACGTCCGTCCTGGCCTGTTCCAATCCCTTCAATGATACGTAGGTGGATTTTTCATTCTTGCTGTCACTGCCGATGGGCTTTCCAAGCACCTCCGTGGTGCTGGTCACATCCAGGATATCGTCTTGTATCTGGAATGCATATCCCACATCGGCACCAATCTGCTCAACAATGCTGATTTCTTTATCACTTGCACCGGCTAAGATGGCACCTATCATCATGGCAGATTCAATGAGCGCACCGCACTTTAATCTGTGGATGAATTCCACGGTATCGATGCCCACCTTCTTGCCTTCGGATTCGATGTCGGCAATCTGCCCGCCGATCATACCGTATATGCCGGCTTTGGTGGATAATACTTTGAGTGCTTTTGCCACCTTTGGGCTAACCTCAATATCAAATGCGGTGGATGCCACTTCAAAAGCGTAGTTCAAAAGCGCATCTCCTGCAAGAATACCCATTGCTTCGCCAAAAACCGCGTGGGTGGTTTTCTTTCCTCTGCGGTATTCGTCATTATCAAGAGCGGGAAGGTCGTCATGAACGAGGGAGTAGGTATGTATCATTTCGAGTGCCACCATAAAGGGTTTTATGATTTCACCCTCACCGCCAAACAGACGGAAGGTCTCCTCCATAAGCATAGGGCGCAACCTCTTGCCTCCTGCGGTGATACTGTAATTCATCGCCTCGATAACGGTTTTCTGTTTGCCGTCTTCTGCGGGCAGATATTCATTCAGTATCCCCTCAATGTGGGCAACCTTGTCCTTCAACTGCATACCAAAATCCATACCTTCACCTCCGAAAAAACATTTCCAATAGAATAATATCACATTCCTGTTACTTTTTCAATAAAATAAGCAAGAAATATTTACAAATATCCCCCGTTGAAGTATAATAATTCCGTTCTGTTTAGATTTTGAAGGATAGGAGGGGATATAATGAAGATTTTTGTACGCCGTGCCATAAGATTTTTTCTTGGGAACGCAGTTTTGTCCATTGCGCTTTTGGCAGCGATAATCACATCTTTTATAGTGCCTCCCGATTCGTCATACATAGGATATTTCGATTTCAAGACCCTCACCTGCCTTTTCTGCACTCTTGCGGTGGTGTGTGCCTTGAGAAACATACATATATTCGAGATAACCGCCTATAAGATTGTAGAGCTGTTCCACACGGCCAGGTGGGCGGTGATTGCCCTTGTGTATATCACCTTCATCGGCTCAATGGTTATGGCAAATGATATGGCGCTTATCACTTTCCTGCCCCTCGGTTATTTCGTTTTGAGTTCTACGGGCAACAGAAAGTATATGTCCTTTGTGTTCATTATGCAAAATATCGCGGCAAACCTTGGTGGTATGATCACCCCCTTCGGCAACCCGCAGAATCTTTATATGTATTCTTATTTCAATATCCCCACATCAGAATTTGTACAGATAATGGCATTGCCATTTGCTCTGTCGGTGGCTATTATAACCGCTTGTTGCTTCCTTGTGGGTAATGAACCCCTGGAGATTAAGGAAGTCACCCACGATAAACTCAATGTCCCTCGGTCAATCGTATATGGGGTGCTTTTTGTGTTCTCTATAATGATAGTATTCAAGACCATCCCTTATTACTGGGGACTCATTGCAATCCCTGTCTTTCTTATTGTATTGGATAGAAAGGCACTGGCAAGGGTGGACTACCCCTTGCTCCTTACCTTCTGTGCGTTTTTCGTGTTCTCCGGTAATATGGCAAGGATACCTGCCGTGAATGAATTTCTTGGCAACCTCATCTCCCGTAACCCGCTTTTGTATGGAGTGGCATCCTGTCAGGTGATAAGCAATGTACCCAGCGCAATACTGCTTTCAAAATTCACCACCAACTATCCGGAGCTCCTTGTTGCGGTCAATATCGGCGGGGCAGGCACTTTGGTATCCTCTCTGGCAAGCCTTATAACCTTCAGAGAGTATTCCAAGTACTCTCCTCATGATACAATGCACTATATCAAACAGTTCACAATTTATAACTTCGGCATCCTGGCAATCCTGCTTATCGTTATGAGCATACACTTTGCATAAAACCCCGTTTATGCATAAAAAACTGTATATTATGCATTTTCTGCATAATATCACGAATATGCCGTGGTAAACTTGCACAAAAGAGGGGTGACGATGGAATTGTTTTTGTGCAAAAGGAGAGAAAATCTAAAAAACCCCTTGCATAATAATACAAAACGTGATAAGATTTGTGTATAAAAATTCAAATGAAAAATTTTATATATTTTGGAGGAATCAGAAATGAGCGAGAAGAAAATTAAGAAAGTTGTATTGGCATACTCCGGTGGCCTTGACACATCTATCATCATTCCGTGGCTTAAAGAGAATTATGATAATCCCGAGATCATTGCAGTATCGGGTAACGTTGGTCAGGCAGACGAACTTGAGGGGTTGGAAGAGAAGGCACTTAAAACCGGTGCTTCCAAACTTTATGTAGAAGACCTCACCGATGAATTTGTAGAAGACCTCATCATCCCCACCGTTCAGGCGGGTGCTAAATATGAAGAGTACCTTTTGGGTACGGCTTTGGCACGTCCCATTATCGGTAAGCGTCTTGCAGAGATTGCTATTGCCGAGGGTGCAGATGCTATTTGCCATGGTTGCACAGGTAAGGGTAATGACCAGGTGCGTTTTGAACTTGCCATCAAGGCATTTGCTCCCGGTATGAAGATTATCGCTCCCTGGAGAGAGTGGGATATCAAATCCCGTGAAGAGGAGATAGACTACGCTGAGGCACACAATATCCCTCTCAAAATCAGCCGTGAGACTAACTACTCCAAGGATAAGAACCTCTGGCATCTCTCTCACGAGGGTATGGACCTTGAGGATGCAGGCAACGAGCCCTTGTATGAGAAGGAAGGCTTCCTTGAGATGGGTGTATCTCCCATGCAGGCACCTGATGCTCCTACATACGTAACATTGGATTTTGTAAAGGGCAGACCTGTTGCATTGGACGGCGTTAAGATGAGTGCAAAAGAGATAATCTTGAAGCTCAACGAAATCGGTGGCGCAAACGGTATTGGTTTGCTCGATATCATCGAGAACCGTCTTGTTGGTATGAAATGCCGTGGCGTGTATGAGACTCCCGGTGGAGACATCCTCTACTTTGCACACAACTATCTCGAGACAATGTGTCTTGACAAGATGGTAATGCATAAGAAGCAGGAACTCGCTATCACCTTTGCAGACCTTCTCTATAACGGACAGTGGTACACACCCCTCAGAGAAGCACTTTCTGCATTTGTAGAAAAGACTCAGGAGCACGTTACAGGTAAAGTAAGAATTAAGCTCTACAAAGGCAATATGATCAAAGCCGGCGTATGGAGTGACTGGTCACTTTATTCCGAGGAAATTGCAACCTTCGGTGAAGACGAAGTTTACGACCAGAAAGATGCGGAAGGCTTCATCAACCTCTGGGGACTCCCCATTTCTGTTCAGGCAGAGGTTAATGCAAAGAATTCCAATAAATAATCGGAGCATTTTATGAAGAAGATTTTTATAGACGGCAAAGCGGGTACAACGGGACTTCGCATATATGAACGCCTCGAGGGTAGAAGCGATATAGAACTCCTCACCCTTTCCGAGGAGAACAGGAAGGACGTTTCCTGTCGCAAGGAGATGCTCAATAAAGCAGATATTGCCTTCCTTTGTCTGCCTGATGATGCGGCAAGAGAGTCGGTGTCTTTGATAGATAACCCAAATACGGTGGTTATTGACACCTCCACTGCTCACCGCACCAACCCCGAATGGGCGTATGGATTTCCCGAACTTACCGAGGGCGGGGAAGAGAAAATTGCTTCCTCCAAGCGTATCGCGGTGCCCGGCTGTCATGCAAGTGGCTTTATTGCCTTGGTATATCCCCTGATAGAAAAGGGCCTTTTGGACAAATCGGTTAAACTTACCTGCCATTCAATCACCGGTTATAGCGGTGGTGGCAAGAAGATGATTGCAGACTACGAGGCGGAGGAGATGCCTTATCTTTTGAAGGCACCACGCCAGTACGGCCTCACCCAGACCCATAAGCATCTTCCGGAGATGAAAGCGGTTACGGGTATTAATACAGAGCCGATATTCTGTCCTATAGTAGCGCCTTTTTATAGCGGTATGGCGGTTACTGTGCCACTGTTTGCTTCTGACTTAAAAGACGGTGTGACTGTAGAAGACATCAAAGAGGTCTATCGCACCAAGTACTGTGGTCCAATCGTGAGATATGCAGATACAGCTGATGAAGACGGTATGTATTCTGCCCTTGGTCTTGGCGGCACCGACAGTATGGACATATCCGTATTTGGCAATGAGGAGAGGATTCTTCTTGTTGCCAGGTACGATAACCTGGGCAAAGGTGCTTCAGGTGCAGCAATTGAATGTATGAATATCGTTCTCGGCACAGATAAGCAGACCGGCCTGGAACTTTAATAATAATGCTTTTTCGGATTTCGGATACGTCTGAAATCCGATACTTGCTTAAAAGAAAGATGTTTTTTATCAATCAAACGGAGGATTTTACAATGAAAATCATTAGCGGCGGAATTTGTGCGGCAAAGGGTTTTACTGCCAACGGCATACATTGCGGTATCAGAAAGAATAAGACAAAGAGGGATTTGTCCCTTATCTTAAGTGAGACCAGAGCAACCT
>JAZOWA010000034.1:0-130147 GCA_045659025.1 Clostridia bacterium | reverse complement strand
AGGTATTGGGTTAAAACAATTACGGAATATATAAAGGTACTATTTGATGCTTTTAAATAATATGTCCGGTACTGTAACAAGCAGGGAAAATGTATATCATTTTCCAATAATTTAGGATAATCCTAAGACCTTATAATCAGGATGATGTGGGCATCGTCCCCTACGATAAAAGGCTGAACGAAATCAATCGTTCAGCCTTTTGATATTATTGTCCTTTAGAGTACACCTCATATGCGAATGGGATTTTTTTATTGAAAACTATCAGTTCGACTGTCTTAATACTATAACTCGTACCTGACCACCGTCGGAGGGGGATCTGTCAAAGAATACGGTCATAAGAGATGTGGGCGATTCCAACGCCTCGGAAAGAGGTGCAATCATAAGGTCATTTTCCCAGTTCTTTCTGTAAACCACTACATCAGGGCTGATTGTGTAGATTCTGCCATCTGCCTCGATAGTTGCAGATGTAATCTTATCAATGCTCTTGCTGAGTGTGGGGAGAGCGGAAATATAATCAATGGAGCCACCATTCATAACCGCCTTAACAGGATAACCTGCTTTGATACCGTTATATACTGCGGAAATGTTGTGGGCATACACCTTGCCACCAATATCTACAGAGTATCTGCCACTTACAGATCTGTCACTCGAACTGCTCTCTGCCTTGGTAACTATACCGTATTTATAAGCATCACCTGTAACATCATTGAGGATAAGGGAAGTGATCTGACCAGAGGAGTTCTTTTCATAATAGAGGATATCCTTCTCGGAAAGAGTGGTACCATCTATTCTCTGGAAGAATACACTTGACCAGCTACTTGATTTGCCCTCTTCGGATTTTGCAACGTCCATAATCTTAACGCTTGCAGACACTTCTGTCTTGCCGATTGTACGGGAATCACTGCTTACTCTGCCGCTTACACCTGTGCGAGCACTAAGGAAGCTTACTGTAGCAATACCGTCTGCGAAAGATACCTTAACTACTGAACCGGATTTATCGGTGTAGTCTTTATTGGTGATGTACTCCTGCTCTGTGCCGTCAACGAGGGCAACACGGATATATGTGGAGGTGTATTTCTCACCTGTGGTATTGGTGAATTCTTTAATACCGCCACCCAAGAGGTAGCCGACAACAGTTGCATCAGATGCTGAAGGATCAACAACGTCTGCCACGTTTCCGCCTCTGCCGATAAGGAGAGTAACGGTGTCGCCGGGGATGAACTGACCACTGGATGAAACGGCGGTGAGGGCATTGGCGCTCTCAAGCTTATACTGTACACCAGAAACTGTGATGGATTCGGGACTGTCGGTATTGGGGGTAGCGCTCTGGTATACACCTGTAATCTTCTTGCTGTATGCAAAAATCATATTGAGGTCGGGTGAGTAGTAAGCCACATCATAGGTCTTGATATCGGAAAGGTTAACCTTTACACCGTCTCTCATAACAGATGCGGAGCCGATATTGCCGAACTGTGAATACCACTGGGAAGAACGTACTGTGAAGGGGCCTTTGATGCTACCCGACTCAACGGATACATAGTCAACATTACCAGCGCTGTTCTTCTTAACATAGATAACGTCGCCCATTGCGATATTATTCTTAACTGAGCCATAGGTTGACTTGGAAGAATTGTAATATGCAGTAGCAGAATCAAGGAGGTCTATCTGGGTGCGGTTACCGTCTTTATAAGCAACGATTGCACCGCCTACCTTGGAGTATACTACGTACTTATCTACATTATCGGTATCAGGAACGAAGGTTACCATTGTGTCTCCGCCTTTGACTACCATATTACCTCTGCGACCAACGTATGCGGGATTGAGTGTGCCGTGGATAGCAAACTTACCTGCACTTGTAACCACATCACTGCCATCTGTAGAAACGATTACCACGTCCTCGTTGAAACTGCAATCCAAATCGGAAATATAGTCTGCAGATGAACCCTTCTTGCGGGTGCCCATGAGGTTGTATATAAGGCGGGCAACATCACGGCGGTTCATAGGCTGACCGATTGTGGCAGTGATACCGTCGGTGAGGTCAAGATTTGCGGCAAGGCCAAGCTGACCATAGGGCCAGGATGCGCCGAAGTCCTCTTTGGTATAACCGAGCATCTTGAGTGCTACGGTGATTGCCTCTTCACAAAGAACGGAATTATCGGGCTTGAAGGTGGCGTCTACATAACCGTTAATATAGCCGTTAACTGATGCTACACGCACATAAGGTGCTGCCCAATGGGTAAAGGGTACATCAGCGAAGGGGGAAACAGTGATGGAGCTTGCCACGCTGTTCTTATACTTGGAAGCGGCAACAACTATCTTGGAAAACTCGCCTCTGGTGACATTTCTGTCAAAACCGAAGGAGCCGTCGGAATAGCCGTTCATAATCTCCATACCGCTTACAAAACTTATGAGGGCATCGTCCTCTGCAGATGAAGCAAAAGAAACTGTAGAAATACAGCTAAACACGATTGCCACACACAAAAGCAATTTCAAATACTTTTTAAGCATTGTTAAATCTCCTTTACTAACAAATCATCAGTCGTATCTCAAAGCATCAATCGGGTTGAGTCTTGCCGCTTTCTTGGCGGGGAAGTAACCAAAGGTTACACCGATAAGGGCAGATACTGAAAACGCAATCAGTATGGCTGTCGCAGAAATTGATACTGTCATCTTCGCCAGCATCGCGACGCCATACGCCGCGGCAATTCCAAGGATGATACCCATCACCCCTCCTATACCGCTGGTTGTAATCGCCTCAACAACAAACTGACTCATAATATCCCAGGGCCTTGCACCAAGGGATTTTCTTATACCGATCTCCCTTGTACGTTCCGTTACCGACACCAGCATAATGTTCATAATACCGATACCGCCAACCAACAAGGATATTCCCGCAACACCTACAAGCACCAATGTCATTGTACCTGTAAGTTCATTTACCTGTTGCAAGGATTCTGCCTGATTATACACGCTGTAGGATCTGGTGTTGGAAAATACACCTAAAAGGAAGTCTTCTATAACTTCTACCGCTTTGTCTACATGGTCTTTATCAATGGCGCTGAAGTTATAACTGCTGACTGACACTCGCGCAAGTTTCTGTGCGATTGTGTAAGGCACTATAATCGTATGGTCTGCTCCGCCCTCGGTACCGCTCTGCTTCTCTTTGAGCACGCCTACCACCTGGAACGCCATGTTGTTAATCTTTATGGTCTGTCCAAGAGGGTCCTGACCGTTGAAGAGCTCTTTCTGTATATATGTACCTATTACACAGTTACGCTGACGGGTCTCCACATCCATATAAGAGATGTTTCTGCCGAATTCAACTTCGCTGTTCTTGATATCTTCGTAATACTCGTTTACACCGATACAACCGGATGTAATGTTATTACTCTCAAACTTGATTGTGGCATTGCTCACTGTAACCGCAGGGCTCATAGCACCGAGAACTTCGGGGTTCTCATACACAAGGTCCTGCATATCGTCAACGGAAACACGTCTGTTACTTGCTCTGCCTCGGATTGACACGGTGATAAGGTTAGTACCCATACTCTCGAAGGTCTTAACCATATCCTTCTTCATACCGTCAACAAGGCTTACAAGCACTATAACCGCTGCAACACCAATAATAATACCAAGCATTGTGAGGAATGACCTCATCTTACTGCCTAAAAGACTCTTGAGGGCAAGGATAAAGGACTGTTTTATATTCATGCCGTTACCCCCTTAGTCTCATCAGATATAATCTTACCGTCGTGAATACGCACAACCCTCGGTATCTGCTCTGCGATACCGTTATCGTGGGTGATGAGTACTATCGTGGTGCCTTCCTTATGGAGCTTTTTCAAAAACTCAAGCACATCGTGACCCGTCTTTGAGTCAAGGGCACCGGTAGGCTCGTCGGCAAGGATTACGGGGGGATTTCCTGCAAGCGCTCTTGCTATGGATACCCTCTGCTGCTGACCACCGGAGAGCTGTGAGGGGAACTTCTTGGCTCTGTCGCCAAGGCCTACACGCTCTAAGGAAAGCATTGCCATTTCTTTACGTTTCTCAGGTGAGAGGCCCCTGTATATAAGAGGCAACTCTACGTTCTCAAGCAAGTTGAGTTTGGGAATAAGATTATATTGCTGGAATATAAACCCAAGCTCACGGTTACGCACACGGGCAAGATCATTCTCGCCCATTGTGCTTACATCAATACCGTTTAAGTGGTATGTGCCCGATGTGGGAATATCAAGGCATCCGATAATGTTCATACAAGTAGACTTACCGGAACCCGATGCACCTACAATCGCTACGAACTCGCCCTGAGATATATTGAGATTAACTCCGTCAAGTGCGCGGATTTCGCTATCACCATCAGAGTATATTTTGTATATATCTTTTAATTCTATCAATCGTTTCACCTCATATCATACTGAGATTAAATTAACGGCGAGTGGAGCTTGATGATCTGTTAGATGTTCTGGAGGAACCGCCCATGGACATACCGCCCATTCGGCTCATACCGCCCATGCCACCCATTCTGTTCATACCGGAGGAGTTGGAAGCAGTTTTATCGGGGAGGTGAACTACGTCGCCTTCTTCAAGACCACTGATGATCTCGGTGTAGTTCTCATCGGACAAACCAACCTGTACTATAACTGCGGTGAAGCCCTCGGGAGCGTTCTCCTGCATTGTCTTTAAGAGTCTCTCGTTGAACTGCTGACGAGCCTTTGCACGGTCACTTACATAACCGCCGTTCTGGCCGTTACCCTGTCCACGAGTCTGGCCATTGCCCTGACCTCTCTGCTGACCTGCCTGAGCCTTGCCTTCTGTTGCAGGTGCTTTACCCTCGGTTGCGGGGGTCTTTCCATCGGTAGCCTTTGCTTCACCCTCGGCATTCTTCGCACCTTCGGCAGCAGTTGCTTTTGCATTACCTTCAGTCGCAGGAGCTGTGCCCTCTGCATTCTGTGCTCTTCTGCCCTGCCAGCCTGAGCCGTCACCGGTTCTCTGGGGCCACTCACGAGGTGTGCCATCTGCATTGGTGGGTCTGCGGAATTTTCTCTCGCCACCCTCGGCGGTCTGTGCAGAAGCATCTTTAGTCTCTGTCTGCTTGGTTTCTTCCTTCTTAACTTCTGTCTGTGCGGGGGCTTTGGTTGCTTCCTCTGTGCCCTCGGCATATACAGTAGTCGCTACGATAGATGCAGTCTTTTCAGCTTTTGCATTCTTATCTTTACTATTGGACTTGGCTTTATCTTTACTATCTGCCTCTTTCTCACTGCTTTCTTTCATTGCAGCAGCTGCTTTCTTGGCAGTCTCGCTATCGTTTCTCACATATACGATATTTCCTCTCTGGATTGCGGATACAGGAACGCGCAATACATCAGTACGGGAATCGATTACAATATTGGCATTTACGTTCATACCGGGGATGAGTCCGCTATTCATACCGTCATCCATAACAACCTTTACGGGGTAGGATGTTACACCGTTTGATGATGAACCAACGATACTTACAGTCTCAACGTGGCCTGTGAAGGTTCTGCCCTCTAATGCGTCGGCAGTAACTGTAACCGTCTGACCCACTTTAATATTACCTATATCAAGCTCATCGACACTGATCTCAAACACCAGGGATGAAAGGTCGGCAATAATTGCCATTACGGTACTTCTGTCGTTATTACCAAGCTTATCTCCTGCTTTGGAGTTCTTCTGAATAACTTTGCCGCTGATGGGCGCCTTGATGTTATAGTCTTCTCTGTCTTCTACAAGATTCTGCAATGCAAGCTGAGCATCCTTGAGTGAAAGCTGGCTCTGACGGGCATTTACCTTGGCTGATGAGCTTTCAAGATATACAACCGCCTGACCCTTGGCAACCTTATCACCTGCTTTGATACCGAGTTTATATGCCTCACCTGATGCCTTTGCAGTGATTGTGGCAGTCTCATAATACTCAAATGTACCTGCATCGTTACAAGCAACACTGCCTACTACCGCAGTGGCCATATCACCGGGACGGATGGCACCGGGGTTGGGCACGATAATCTCAACGGGGGTTACAGGTGCACCGCTATCATTGATAAGCGAACCGGTGGCAACGCTTTCAACCTCACCCTTTACAGGTGCGGTAGTGCTCTCAAGATATACATCAGCACTCTGACCTACCCAGATAGTCTGCGCATCGTTATGGTTAAAGTTGATTTTAAGACGCATATAGTCAGAGTTGATCACATCTGCCACTTTGCTGTTATTACCTACGTTGGTGCCGTTTTCTATGTAAACATTCTGCACAGTACCTGAAATGGGGGAAGTAACCGTGAGGTTATTAACCGTCTCTACACTCTGCTCATAAGAAAGCTGAGTCTTCTCCAAGGATGCCTGGGATTTCTCAATACTATTCTCAATGGTGGACATATCAATCTCATAGAGAAGATCGCCCTCTTTTACTTCCTGGCCTTCCTCAAAATAGTCACGGAGTATCTCACCGGATACAAGGGCAGTAATATCATACTGTTCTACCGCCTTGATAGTACCGCTACCCTCAATAACCTTGGTAACACTACCTCTGGTTACCTGGGCAGTAAGGACTTTGCTCTCCTTCTTGCCACCTTTGAGAGTAACCGCCAAAACGATTGCTGCTACAATCAATATCAAAGCAATGGCGGTAATTATGATGGCTTTCTTACTCGGTTTCTTACCGGGCTTTTTAAGCTTCAATCCGCCGATTTTTGCTTTTGCTTTCTCGGCAACACTACTAATACTCATCTTTGTAATCAGTCCTTTCAATATATGTAAATAAAATTACGATTTTACAATTAACATTTTACATCATTTCCGCCTTAAAATCTACGATAATTTATTAATTAAAAGTGAAAGTTTTGTGAAAATCCCGACATTTTTACCAAAAAAATCACCCCGCTCGGCTAAATCCTGCCAAGCGGGGGGCGCTCCCTATATATGAGTAAGTCTGTAAGCCGGGTTCTGTATCAGACAGCCATCTATCTAAACCGCACATTTCTGCACGGCTCAAGCCACCTTCTCGAGATTGGTCGGGCAGACCTTTTACCTCATTGCGGTGTTGCATCGGATGGGGTTTACACGCCAGAGCGATCTCCCGCCCCGCGGTGAGCTCTTACCTCACCTTTTCACCCTTACCGTATAATACGGCGGTTTTTTTCTGTTGCACTTTCCTTAGAGTCGCCTCCACCGGGAGTCACGCGGCACCCTGCCCTTTGATGCCCGGACTTTCCTCATACAACGCCTTTCGGCCTGTTGCACGCGACTGTCCGACTTACTCAATAAAAAATATTATCATTTTGCTCTTTACTTGTCAATATAGGTTTTCAAAACGTTGCAGTTGGCTTTGCTTACCGCAATCTCCACGCCATCAAGACGGGAAGCAAGATAATCCCTCACCAGCTCGGTGAATATTATCTCGGTGCCGTAGTGAGTGGCATCAATAACCGCCAAGCCGTTCTCATACGCGGTGCGGGCGGAGGTGTATTTAAGGTCACCCGTCACAAGAAGGTCAATCCCCTCCTCTATGCACTTGCCGATGGCGTCACTGCCACTACCGCTGTTTACCGCCACTGTCTTAATCTTTCTGCTCAAATCACCTACATAGCGAAGATCCGCCATATCAAGAGCCTTGGCACATATACCAAGCATATCTGCAAGAGTGATCTCTTTACCCAAACTGCCGTATCTGCCAAAACCTGCGCCGTCCGCCGTCTCATCAAGGACTTTTACATCCTTAATACCCAGCTTTGATGCAAGATAGTCATTGAGACCGCCCATGGCACAATCCATATTGGTATGAGCGCTGTAAAGGCAAATATCACTTTTGCAAAGCATACGGAGAAGTCTCTCCTGAGGGGTGTTCACCGTAAGATGATTTACAGGGGTAAACATAGTGGGATGATGTGAAATTATCATATCCGCACCTATATCTTCCCCTTCCTTTGCAACCGCCTCATCTATATCAAGGCAAAGGAGAATCTTTGATATTTCCTTATCCCCGTCACCCACAAGCAATCCGGGATTATCCCAATCGCAAGCAAGGTGGAGGGGAGCAAGCTCTTCCATATGCGACACTACGTCTTTGCATTTAACCATATAATCAACCCTCTATTATCTCAGAGATTTTTATAATGCCGTACTCCTCGCCCGTCTCTATACATTTACCGCAGTTGTCACAAATCTTCTCGGGATTGAGGTCGCACATCTCGCATTCTCCGCAACGGTCACACACCTTTGTCTCATCAAGAATACAGAAATATCTCTCCATTACCGCACCTCCAGAACATTGTTGGCACCTGAAAGTATTGCTACCTTGGCACTTTCATAGGTAAGACCACCCTGAAAATATGCTATATACGGCTCTTTGAGAGGACCATCGGCAGAAATCTCAATAGATGAACCCTGAGTGAATGCGCCTGCCGCCATTATAACCTGACTCTCATACCCGGGCATATCCCAAGGCATAGGAAGCACGAAACTATCGATAGGCGCACCGCCCTGAATACCCTGACAGAATTTAATAAGTTTATCAGCAGAACCCAAGCGGATTGCTGATATTATATCAGTACGCTTTGCGTCATATCGGGGAAGCACGTCATAGCCGAGTTCCTCCATAAGAGCACTGCAAAAGATTGATGCCTTAATGCTCTGGGCAACTATATGGGGCGCCATAAAAAAGCCCTGATACATAGACGTATTATTGCCGAGGGTACTACCGCACTCTCTGCCGATACCCGGGCAGGAGTAGGCATAAGACGCCAGTTCTATACACTCCTTTGTACCTGCTATGTATCCGCCTGACTGAGCAAGACCGCCACCGGGATTTTTAATAAGTGAGCCGACAATCATATCCGCACCCACGTCTGTGGGCTCGATAATCTCGGCAAACTCGCCGTAGCAGTTATCTACTATGCAGATTATATCCTTGCGGATGGACTTTACAAAATCCACAATCTCCCCTATCTCGCGGACGGTAAGGGAGTTGCGCCATGCATAACCCTTGGAACGCTGAATTGCAACCACCTTGCAGGTGGAATCAATAGCATCACGGAGACCCTCAAAATCCACCTTGGAATCTATAAGGTCTACCTGACGGTAATTAACACCGAATTCCTTAAGAGAACCCTTTGAGGGGCGGATACCGATAACCTCTTCCAAAGTGTCGTAGGGTTTGCCCGTAGCAGCGACCAAAGTATCACCGGGACGAAGAATGGCAAAAAGTGATGTGGCGATGGTATGGGTGCCATTTACAAAGCTATGGCGTACTACGGCATCCTCTGCGCCGAAGGCATCTGCATACACCTTGTCCAGGGTGTCTCTGCCTATATCGTCATATCCGTAGCCCGTAGTAGAGCCAAGATGCTCTGCAGAGATTTTATGCTTCTTAAAGCTCCTGAGGACTTTGATGCCGTTATAGTCGGCAATTTCATCCGTCCTTTTGAGCGCTTCTGCACATTTTGCCTCTGCTATGTCCGCAATCTCTATGAGTCTGTCGGATATGCCGTATTCTTCTTTTAATATCAATACAGTATTACTGTTCATTTCACATCTTCCATATCGTGCTCGGAGAAGGCCGCAACCAGACGAACACATTCTTTAAGGTCAAATTTATTTACCATCTCACTGGGGGTGTGGATATATCTGGTGGGGATTGATACACCGCCTGTGAGGACACCGCTCTTGGTGGTGAAGATAGCACCTGCATCAGTACCGCCCGCCTTGAGAACTTCGTACTGTACTTTAATATCCTTTTTCTCTGCAAGATCGGTAAGGAGGTCACGAATGGCCTTACTGCAGATGATTGAACTGTCAAGCACCTTGATACAAGCACCGTCACCAAGCTTTACCGCCATACGTGAGCATCCGGGAGTGTCGCCTGTGTCGGTAACATCAATGGCAAGGGCGTATTCGGGGGCGATATCAAAGGCTGCACCCTTGGCACCTCTCAATCCAACCTCTTCCTGAGAGGTGAATACATAATAGAGGTCATTGGGGCAATCCTTAATCATCTTAAGAGCCTCTATCATAACATAGATGCCTGCTCTGTCATCCATCGCCTTGGAGATTACGTTGGCACCGGTTTCTTCAAGGTCACCCAAAAACATTGCGGTATCACCTACGGAAACCATCTTCTCTGCTTCTTCCTTGCTGTTTGCACCGATATCCACGAACAAATCATCAAGTTTAACATTCTTTACTCCGCCGTCCTTGGGCTCATAGGATACCACACCTACTGTGCCGCCCACGAATTTCACCCTCTGATAAAGGCAGGTGAAGGTGCCAAGTCCACCTACATTGGTAAAGTGTATGTAGCCCTTATCGTCAATACTTCTTACCATAATGCCGATTTCATCTGCATGGGCACATACCATAACCTTCTTGCCATTGCCCTTCTTGTGGGCAATAAGATTGCCGATGGCGTCTGAGTATACCTCGTCTACATATTTTGAAACTTCTTCCTTTATAATATCGTGAAGGTTAGTCTCACATCCCGAAGGACCGAAATTCTGTGTGAGTTTTCTAAGCAATTCCATTATAAAATACCTCCCAGTTTATATGAGTTTTCTGCAATGAGTTTAACAAGCTCTGTAGTAGCCTTGTAGTCTGCTTTATCTATCATACTTACAGGTGAATGGATGTATCTGCAAGGCACACCAACCACCGCCGTAGCACAAGAACCGCCGTTTGCCACGAATGCTCTGCCGTCATTACCGCCTGCACCTGACTGTCTGTGCTGATAAGGAATACCGTTCTCCTCTGCTGTGTCACAGATGTATTTTATAAGCTTGGTATTTGAGATTGAGCCCTTATCAATATGGAAAATCGCAGGGCCTTTGCCCATAAATGTGGGGCAGTTGTATTCCTTGACATCGGGAAGATGAGCCTCAATGGTGGCTTCTACTATGAACGCAACATCAAGTTCCAATCTGTATGCAATCACCCCTGCGCCACGGATACCGATTTCCTCACGGGTGGAGAAGCAGAAATACATATCATTCTCGTAAGATTGCTTCATTGCCTCTATGAGCATTGCGCAACCTGCTCTATCGTCAATGGCCTTTGCCTTGATCTTGCCGTCACCCATCTCCACATACTCGGAGTCAAAGGCGATATAATCACCAAGGGCAACTACCGCCTCGGCATCTTCCTTATCCTTGGCACCGATATCGATATACATATTCTTCTGCTTTACTACCTTCTTGCGCTCGTCGTTTTCCTGAAGGTGTATCGCCTTGATACCGATAACACCGGGGATTTTATTGTCACCTATTGTGACACGCTTGGAAAGGAGGATTCGATCGTCTATACCGCCGACGGGCTTGAACTTGATGAAGCCGTCATCAGTTATCTTGGATACGATACCGCCTACCTCGTCCATATGTGCGCAAAAGCCGATACGAAGATCGCTCTTGCCCGTACCCTTCTTGAAGGCAATGATATTGCCCAAGGTGTCTACAGTAATCTCGTCTGCATAGGGAGTAATCTGCTCACGTATGTACTCCCTTACCTTTTCTTCGTTACCTGATACGCCGTTGAGCTCGGTGAGATTTCTCAATAACATAATATGTCACCCACCTTATCTATAGATTTCAAAAATGCTGTTATACCATCTGCAGTCGCCTGAGCATCTGCCACATCCACTGTCTCAATGCAGGTGTGCATATATCGGAGGGGCAGAGCAAACAACACGCTGGGAATACCGCAACGGGAAATCTGGGTGATTGCCGCGTTAGTACCCGTTCTTATATTATGGATATTCAATGAATATCCGATCTCTGCTTTATCAAGGGCGTCGGTAACCGCCTTGAGCATACCGGGGTGGATATTGGGGCCTTTGGCAATTACTGTGCCTGAACCCATAGGGAATACACCATCGGATGCGTCGGGGGATTTGCCGTGGCATACGTCTATAGCGATAGCAAGGTCGGGGTCTATATCGTATGTAGCAACGATTGCACCGCCGTGACCTTCCTCCTCCTGAGTACTTGCCACAACATACAAATCAAAGGGAAGCTCTACACCCTGAAGTTGCTCAAGTACAGATATGATAACCGCAACGCTTGTCCTGTCGTCCTGGGCTTTGGTGCTTATTCTGCCATTGAGAAGACGGAGGGTCTTGCCCTTCATTGTAATAGTATCACTCAATCTTACAATCTTCTTGACTTCCTCTGCACTATAACCTGTATCGATATACATCTTGTCACGGGGGATTGTCTTGCCCTTTTCCTCTTCGGAAATGATATGGACAGGCATAATACCTATTATGCCGGGAATATCCCTCCTGCCATGGATTACTACTTCCTGAGCGAGAAGCGTTCTTGCATCAAAACCGCCTAACGTCTCAAAGAATATAAATCCTCTCTCATCAATATCGGAAACCATAAGGCCCAACTCATCAATATGGGCATCTATCATCAGTTTGCCCTGAGGGTTTTTGCTCCTTTTGATACCGATTACATTATACATTTTATCAATCATACACTCATCGCATAAGGGCTCAAAGAGTTTCTTTACCTCGACTGACGCGGGGTACTCATCGCCTGATGCTCCGTGGAGATTGGATAAAAGTTCTATGTTCTCAGAAATTCCCATTCTCTTCTTCATAACACGATTGCCGTGTTATTCCTCCTTTCGCTGTATTTATAACTTGTTAACAAGGTCTTTGAATATATTGCCTCGTTCCTCAAAGTTTTTGAACATATCAAAGCTGGCACTGGCAGGAGAAAGAACTACTCTGTCCCCCGTCTTTGCAGCAAGATGAGCTTTGTTAACCGCCTCTTCAAAGGTGGTGCAATACTCAATCGGCATTGTCTCTCCCCTTCTGTCAAGGGCTTTTGAAGTGCTGTCACCGATTGCCTTGGCAGTGTCACCTATAAGGATGAGATGCTTCACACAATCTGCCACCACATCGCCAAAATCCGTATAGGGTATGTGCTTATCGTATCCGCCTGCAATAAGTATAATCTTATCATCAAAGGCACGGAGGCCTGCCGAGGTCCTTGTGGGACTGCTGGCGATGGAGTCGTTATAATACTTCACTCCGTCCTTTTCCCTTACAAGCTCCATTCTGTGAGCAACACCGCCGAAGTTTACCGCCACTTCCTTTATGTGCTCTCTGGATACCATATCGCCTACAGCACCGATTGCCGCCATATAGTTCTCTACATTATGAATGCCCGGGATCTTAATATCTGATACTCTTATCAAAGGTTCATCACCTTTGCAGATGCAATCTTTGTATATGCGTACACCCCCATCGGTGGCCTCCGTCTTGCTGAAAAAGACGGTCTCACAATCTGTATGGGCAAGTCCGATTTCACGGGTGATGTCGTTATCATAGTTGACTACGAGCTTTGTATTACCATTAGTGTAAATATTCTTCTTGGCATCCTGATACTCCTGATAATCGGTGTGATAATCAAGATGGTTTGGCGCAATATTGGTGATAACCGCCACGTCGGGACTTACCCGCATATTGTGGAGTTGGAAGGAACTGAGCTCTATCACCGCCACATCATCGGCGCCGATATCCTCTATACGATTGAGCAAAGGTGCACCGATATTACCGCCTATGAAACACTTTCTGCCAGAGGCCTTGAGCATCTCATATATCAATGTGGTAGTGGTGGTCTTACCGTCACTACCCGTTATACCTATCGTCTTGCAGGGGCAGAGGGCTACAAAAAGCTCTATCTCACCCGTGAGCACTGCGCCAGACTCAACCGCACGTACAAACTCGGGTCTGTCATAACGGATACCGGGAGAACGCAATATCATATCGCATCCGTCAAAGTGGTCAAGGTAATCTTCGCCAAGGTGAAGTTCCTTGCAATGCGTATTCAATAATTTAAGGGTTTTCTTATCGAATTTGTCGGCGGTCTTTCTATCACAGCAGACAACTTCACCACCCAGGCGGGTGAAGAATTCTATAAGGGGCAGATTGCTTACCCCTACACCTGCTATGGCGATTTTTCTGCCTTTGACAAACTCGGTGAACATCTTATAGGTCAATAAATTTTCTGTCAAAGTTATCCCCTCTTATCAAAAAACTGATTTATACCTATTGCAAACAGAAATATTGCAAATAGTTTTCTTAATAATCCGCCCGATATCCATATAGCCAGAAATGACCCGATCACAGCTCCTACAACACCGAACCCCGTAACGAAAAGGGCGGTCTTTAAATCTACGGATTTATTCCTGATATGGATTATCAATGCGGTGACGGCGGTGGGTATGAAATACACAAGGTTCACGCATTGCGCCACCTTCTGCTCTATACCCATAAAAGCGGTCAGCACGGGAATCAGGATTGCTCCTCCGCCTACTCCCATACCGCTTATTATACCTGAGAAAAATCCTGCAAGAATGGTGATAATCATTTCATCACCATCCTTACTGCGGATATCATTATAAATATACCAAATATCTTTTTAAGCCATCGGGATGGAATCCTCTTCAAAAGATATGCTCCGATAAGGCCTCCTGCCACACCGCCCAAAGAGGTCTGCCACGACAGGGTGAAGTCGAAGAATCCTTTATAGATATAAAGCCCTGCACTTATCAGGGTGAGAGGCAGTATTATGGCTATGGCAGTGGCGTGGGCCTTGTGAGCCTCTACACCTAAAAGTTTCTCCATAAAGGGAACGGCAACCGTGCCTCCTCCCGAGCCGAAAAGCCCGTTCAAGACCCCTACCACGCTTCCCACTATGGCGTATTTTAATATTTTGCTTTTATCTTTCATATTCTCACTCCGTGGATATTTTTTATTAATATCCGAAGAGGGAGAAAAATTTATTCATGCTCAAGATTACAGAGGTCCATCACAACCTCACCCGCAATTATGAATCCTGCCACGGGCGGTACCCAGGGCACTGATGCGGTGACGGGGCGGGTGGCGCCTTCTTCTGTGTACGTCTGCTCCACACTCTTTTGGGGTGAGTAGACGGTCTTAAGAGAGGTGATGCCCCTCTTTTTGAGTTCACGGCGCATTACTCTCGCCAAGGGGTCGCCCCCGGTGGAGTAAATATCCGACACTTCAAGGCGAGTGGGGTCGGTCTTATTGCCCGTACCCATGGAAGAGATTATGGGGATGTCCCTTTCCTTAGCAAGTTCAATAAGGCGTATCTTGGAAGAAACCATATCGATTGCATCCACTATGTAATCTGCATCGGAAAAATCAAATTCCGCCTCCGTATCGGCAGAGAATTTCCGGGATATACCCACAAAGTCGAGGTGAGGGTTGATGTCCAAGCATCTTTCTTTGAGTACCTCGGTCTTTGCCCTGCCCACAGTAGAGTGAAGGGCTATACATTGGCGGTTGATATTGGTGATATCCACCACGTCCATATCAACGGCACAAATATGGCCTACCCCAGCTCTCGCAAGGGCCTCTGCCACGTATCCGCCTACTCCGCCACAGCCGAAAACCCACACCTTCTTACCCGAAAGTGTGGTGATACTGTCTTCTCCGATTACAAGGGATGTCCTGAAAAATGCTCTGTCTCCCATATCGTCTCCAAATAATATACCCCCACCATGCCGTGTATGAGCGTTATTTCTAACCTGTGATTACAGGTGGATTTCCGCCTGTCTGCTTTACGTTCCCTTGTTACAGGCATAGCCCGTCATGGTTTACAGCCACAGACACGAGTCAGGAATTCCTTATAAAAGTTGTTAGTTGAAATATTCTTACTCACTATCACGCACACAGCAGGGACATTCACATAGTTATTTTATCACATACCAATTCCGTTGGGTATGTTGATTTAATGGTAATTCTGCCTTTATTCGTCAATTATGTCAAACTCGTCTGCCATTCTCTCTTTGAAAGTCTCAAAGGCGGTCTCGAGCTCTTCATCGTCTGTTACCTGAATGAGTATGTCCTCACCGTTTTCATCCTCTTCTATACGCATGATGAAAACCTCTTCCTCCTGATCCTCTGCAGGTTCTTCAACAGGAACAAGGGCTACGTACTGTGTCTCGCTGATCTCGAATGCATCGATTATCTCGAGCTCCACATCGTTGCCGTCCTCATCCTGAAATGTCAATACATTGCTTTCAAATTCATTACTCATTATATGATCTCCTTTACACATTATTTCACACTGTCTAAATAACTTTGCAGAATTATTGATGCCGCCACCGTGTCCACCACGTTCTTGCGGGCTTTGCCACGGGTGTTGGTCTCATTGAGTATGCCGTGGGCCTGCACGGTAGAGAGTCGTTCATCCCAGAGCACAATAGGTGCATCGGGGAAAACCTCACCAAGCTGAGCGGCAAATTCGCGGCTCAGGGCGCTCCTCTCCCCCTCCGTTCCGTTCATATTACGGGGAAGGCCTATCACTATCTTATCTGCATTGTAGGACCTTATTATATCACATACCCTGGCAAACATTTTGTCGTAAACTCTGTTGGGTACGGTTTCCAGACCCTGCGCCGTAATGCCGAGGGGGTCACTCACCGCCACACCTACACGGGCATCACCGTAATCTATACCGATTATACGCATAATTACTTACTCTCTCTGTTATATGCCTCGAAACCGAGCATCTCGAAACCTTTAAGCCACTGTCTCTTGATATACTCGTGTCCCATAGGTGTAGGATGAACACCATCACGGGTCACATGATAGGGAGAAGTGAGCTTTGCAAGCTCGTCAAAGCCTTCCTGCAAGGGTATGTAGGGAAGATTGTACTTCTCGGCAATCTTCTTTGCCATATCGGCTCTTTTCTTAACCTCTACGATAAGCTCATCATAGCACTCTTCTGTCTCTGCACATCTTACCACATAAGGCTCGATAATCATAATCTTCATATCTGGGTATGTCTCGTAAATCTCCTCGAGCATCATATCATAGATCATATAGAACTTCTCGGGGGATACACCGTTATTTGATGCCTGGAAATCATAGTACGCATCATTGATGCCCACGTATATACTCATCATATCGGGTGCGATATTCATAATATCTCTCTTCATACGGGCATAAATATCAACTATTCTGTTGCCTGCGATACCCTTGTTGATAAATTCGTGTCTGCCGGGGAACTCCATATCAATATGGCCCTTAACCATCATGGCATAACCTGAACCGACAGAAGTGGGATTCTCCCTTACACGGCCTGCATCAGTAACAGAATCGCCCATAAAAAGTATTTTCATTACGAAACATCTCCTTGGAATTTTTTTGTTGTTTTTATTATATCACCGCAATAAGTAAAAATCAATTGAATTTTACAATATTTTATGGTATAATCCTTATTGGTGATAGAATGAATAAAAAAGAAAAAATTGTTGCCATAAGGGCTGTATTTGATTCTTTGTATCCCGATGCGGAGTGTTCTTTGGATTTTACCACACCCCACGAGCTTTTAGTGGCGGTGCAACTGTCTGCCCAATGCACTGATGCAAGGGTCAACATAGTGACGAAAGACCTGTTTGCAAGATACACCTCGCCCGAGGCTTTTGCCACAGCGGATGAGGAGGAATTGGCAGGGATTATACGCCCTTGCGGATTCTACAGGACAAAGGCGAAAAATATAATCGCATCCTCAAAAGATATTGTGGAAAAATTCGGCGGGAAGGTGCCAGACACTATGGAGGACCTCACCGCACTTGCAGGAGTAGGCAGAAAGACTGCCAACCTGATACTTGGAGACGTATACGGCAAACCCGCCGTGGTGGTGGACACCCACGCCATACGACTTTCAAACAGGATAGGACTTACCACCAACAAAGACCCCGTAAAGATAGAATACGACCTCATCAAAATTATTCCCCCCGATTACCAGTCAAGATTCTGTCATCAACTGGTACACCACGGCAGAGCAGTGTGCAACGCACGCAAGCCGATGTGCGACGGGTGTGGGATTTCACATTTATGCAAATACTTCAAAGGAGTGGTTAAAAAGTGAACAAGATAAACGAATACATCAAGGTATTAGACGAGCTCGGTTGCGATTGCGGTCTTGTATCCGACAGAGCAAACGTGAGGTATCTGAGCGGTTTCACCGGCTCTGCGGGTTACCTCATAATATCCAAGGACAGACGCCTCATCGTAACGGATTTCAGATACATCGAGCAGGCAGGCGAGCAGGCAAAGGAATTTGAGGTTATAAACTCAAAGAATTTCAAATTCGGCGAGTATATGGAACAGTTTGAAAATGTTGCTTTTGAGGATCGTACCATATCCTACAAGGGATATTTGAGATACGAAAAATTCTGCAAAAAGCTCACTCCCATCGGTGGTGCAATATCTAAAATCAGAAGATACAAAACCCCCGAGGAAATTGAGAGCATAAGGAAAGCTGCAAGTATCGCAAACGATGCTTTCTTCCACATTATCAAATATATTAAAATCGGCATGACCGAGAGAGAAATTGCAAGGGAACTTGAGCATTATATGGTGACCCACGGTGCTGATAAGATCTCCTTTGACACCATTGTGGCAACGGGTGCTCACGGCAGTCTTCCCCACGCCACTCCCGGTGACAAAGTGGTGGCAGACGGTGACCTTATCGTAATGGACTACGGATGCAAGGTTGACGGATATTGCAGCGATATGACAAGAACTGTAGGTGTCGGCAACGTTGACGAGGAGTCTAGAAAGGCATACAACACCGTACTCAAAGCACAGCTTGAGTGTCTTGATATGATTAAACCCGGTGTTAACTGTGCGGCGGTGCACAAGCATTCCTTCAACGTGATTGACTCTGTATATCCCGGACTTTACGGACACAACCTCGGCCACGGAGTAGGCCTTGAAGTACACGAGGAACCCGGATTTGCAAGCGGTTATGACATCCCCGCAGAAGTGGGGTTTGTACTCACGGTTGAGCCCGGTGTGTATATTCCCGGAAAATGCGGTGTGAGAATAGAAGACCTTATCGTAATCACCGAAAACGGATTCGACAACCTTTGCACACCCCCGAAGGAATTGATAATTATTTGAAAAAAGGGTTGAAATGACAAATTTTTTAATGTATAATATTTGTAATATACAATTTTTGGAGGTATGGCTATGATTTCTGCCGGCGAATTTAGAAATGGCATTACATTTGAATTAGAGGGCAACGTATTCCAGATCGTGGAATTCCAGCACGTTAAGCCCGGTAAAGGTGCCGCTTTCGTAAGAACAAAACTTAAAAATGTTATAACAGGTGCTGTTGTTGAGAGAACCTTCCGTCCTACCGAGAAGATGCCCAAGGCACACATCGACAGACGCGATTATGAGTATCTCTACAGCGATGGCGATCTCTTCTACTTCATGGATACAGAGACCTACGAGCAGATGCCCCTTTCTAACGAGCAGCTCGGAGATTCTCTTAAGTTCGTTAAAGAGAATATGGTTGTTAAAGTGCTTTCCTACAAAGGCAGCGTATTCGGTATCGAGCCTCCCACATTCGTTGAGCTCGAAGTTACCGCAACTGAGCCCGGTTTCAAAGGTGATACATCTACCGGTGCTGTTAAACCCGCTACTTTGGAAACCGGTGTTACAATCAACGTTCCCCTCTTCATTGATCAGGGCGAGATGATCCGCGTTGACACAAGAACCGGTGAATACATGGAAAGAGTATAATTTTAACTCTACAATAAACAATATCAATATCAATACGAGAGGAGTGTTTTTTAATGGAAAACATTACTGCTAAGCTTTCTTACCTTCAGGGACTTATGGATGGTCTTGGTTTTGACAAAGACTCCAAGGAAGGCAAACTTTTTGATGCTATCGGCGAAGTGCTTGAGGAAATCAACGAGGCCATTGACGACCTCTACGATTATCAGGACGATTTGTGCGAGAGAGTTGAGCTTATCGACGAAGACCTTGAAGCAGTAGAAGACGTTTTGATTGACGAGTGTGACTGCGATTGTGATTGCGATTGTGATTGCGACTGCGATTGTGATTGCGAAGAATTTGAATACGAGATCGATTGCCCCAAGTGTGGCGAGACAATCTGCTTTGACGAGGATTGCTTCGACGAGGACGAGCTTATTTGCCCCAACTGCAAAGAGCCTATCGAACTCGACTTTGAGTGCGACTGCGATTGCGAAGAATAATCGTATTTACTCACAACAATATTTATTGCAAACAAAAAGTTGCAGAGATCAGATCTCTGCAACTTTTTTATTTGTATTATTTCATTTGCCTAACTTTTGGAGCATAAGCATAGCCGCTTGTTGCTCTGCCTTTTTCTTGCCCATGCCCTCGGCTACCACCTGACGTGTGCCATTATACAAAAGGGCTACGGTGAACACCTTTTCGTGTTCGGGGCCATCCTCACCTATCACCTCGTAGGACACTCTGTCACCATTTATGGCGGCATGCTCGTGGAGACGGCTCTTATAGTCGCCGCCCGAGAAATTGCCCACGGCAAATGCGATTGCCTCCTCAAAATGAGTGAGGATAAATTTATATGCCGTATCAAAACCACTATCTAAATATACTGCGGCAATTATCGCCTCGATAACATCTGCCAAGATGGACGCTTTGCTTCTGCCACCGGAGAGTGCTTCCCCTCGGGACATATATATGAACTCACCCAGACCCAGCTTCTGTGCCAGAGCAAAAAGCCCTTCCTCACACACGACAGTGGATCTTATCTTGCTCATCTTACCTTCGTCAATATCCGGGTAGTGTCTGTAAAGATAGTCAGACACCGCCGACTCTAAAATCGCATCTCCCAAAAACTCCAGACGCTCATAGCTTGACTTTGCCTTGCCCTTTGACTCATTGAGAAAAGAGCGATGCGTAAGAGCCACCTTGAGGATACTGCCATCTGCAAAGGTGTGGCCTATTCTCGCTTCCAGCTCAGCCATACTGCGGTTTTCACTCATAATATCACCACCAATAAAATAATACCCCCGATGAACGGGGGTGAAGATAAACGAGGGTGAAATTTATTAGTTGGAATGTGCTTCGATAAAATCTACTGCATCACCCACGGTGACGATCTTTTCGATGTCCTCCTCGGGGATCATAATATCAAACTCTTCCTCAAGAGCAATCATAAGCTCTACCAAATCAAGTGAGTCTGCACCGAGACCGTCTATAAAAGAAGTGTCAAGGGTGATTTCATCTTCATCAACATTTATCTGCTCTGTAATGATGCTTTTAATCTTTTCGAATATCATTGGAATAACCTCCCTGTATTGTTAATAATTACTACCACATAGAGTATATAATAAAATGTTTTTATTGTCAATATTTATTATTTGTTCTGTCGTTTGCCTTTTTTCTGTATCTTATATGCTTTTGCAGTAAGATAAATGAATAAACCTACAAACAAAATCACGGGTATGTAGAAAAACGGTGATGTGAACACGGATATCACAAAAAGTCGCACCGTCTTGCCAGGAGAACTCTTGACATCACTGTATGCCACCAGATCCACACTGCCGGCTTCCTCCCCGTTATAGGATACGCTTAAGGTGCCCAAGGGTTGACCCAGTTTGATGGGGGCCTTGATGGTGGGACTCTTGGAAGTCATCTTATAAATCTTGGATTCATCATATCCCAGCGGGAGACGTACGGAAAGTTCATCTGCCGTTTTGAGAAGGACGTGATCAGTCCTGCCGTTGGGAACAAGGACTTCCTCTATTATCTCACCCTTCTCCGCTATCATAACACTTACAAAGCCATTGGCGGTATAATCACGAAGAGTATTGATATCTTTATGGGCAGAAGTGGCACCTTCTGCACCTGAAACTATTGCTATGAAATTACCTTTACTGTTTTCAAAGGAAACAGCTATTCCGTATCCCTGCTCCTTCATATTGGCGGTCTTGATGCCGTGAACCCGTTTGGAATAAAAATCAACGGAACGGGCTCTGCCAACGAAGAGGTTGGTATTGGAGAGGTATCTTGTCTCTCTGTATTTATTAGTGGGGGCAATCTCCACCATATCCTTATCCACAATCTCGGCGAAGGTCTGATTCTTCATAGCATATGCCGATATCCTGGCAATATCCGAAAGAGTGGTATACTGATTCTCATTATAGTATCCGCCCGCATTCACAAAGGCCGTATCCGTAGCGCCTGCCTTTACCGCAAGTTCGTTCATGGTGGTAATGAATTTACCGTAATCGCCGAAGGTGTATCCTGCAAGAAGTTCTGCTGCCTCTGCCGCATCGTAGAGGAGCATACCCTCTAAAAGATCCCTTACACCGATTTCCTCGCCACCCAAAACACCCATATTGCCAAAGGAGAAATCACAAGATGCTATGGTCTCGGGGGATGCCACGATTACATCCGTCAGTGTCTCACAATTTTCAAGCACTACAAGGGCGGTGACAATCTTGGTAAATCCTGAGGGCTGAATCCTTGATGTGCTGTTCTTCTCATAGAGAACCATGGAGTTTTTCACATCCACGAGTATGCCGTTTGAAGCAGAAATCTCAGGGGCTTCCGCCCATGCCGTCATCGGTATCATAAGAGCAAAAATTATAATCACAGATACAATCCGCAAAAGCCGATTCTTCATATCATATTCCTTTCAGAAAAATGAATTTATAATATATTATTTTACCATAAATTATACCTCGTGACAATAAGGAAAACAAAAATCCAAAAAATCGACAAATATATAGACAAACTCCGTTTCTTTTGGTAAAATATTATAGTAAATTTCAAGAAAGAGGGCACTCCGTATGACTAACCCAAAACCAAGGTCTGAATTTATCAAAAAAATCCTTATTATGATGTTCTCCAACATCATAGTAGGTTTCGCTATATACTGCTACCTCCCCAACAAAATCGTAAACGGCGGTGTGACGGGTATTGCCAATATCCTCTACCACACCTGCCACCTCAACGTGAGTATATCACTTATCGTTATAAACCTGATATTTGCGTTGATTTCCGTAAGACGATTGGGCATCAAGTTCCTCATCCCCTCTTTCCTTAACTCTGCAATGATCGGTCTTGTGACAGATTTCTTCATGGCTTTCTTTCCGCCATTTACAAGCAATCCCCTTTTGGCGGCGCTCTTTGGCGGTGTGCTCTATGGTCTCGGTATGGCGTTGTGCTTTATCCAGGGAATCTCCACAGGCGGCACCGATATATTGGGCAGATACCTTCAGGCCCTTGCACCAAACATCCCCATCGGCAAGGTAATATTGGGTGTGGACGCATTCATCATAGTGGCGGCTCTTATGACCTACAAGGAAGTGGATCTGGCGCTCTATGGCATACTTGCCCTTTTTGTATCTACATACACGGTTGACTGGTTCATCGCCCGTCTTAACATATCCAAGCTGGCATTTGTAATCACCGATAAGGGTGAAGACGTAGCAAAAGCACTCACATCCTCATCACCCAGAGGTGTCACCATAATAGACGCCAAGGGCGGATACACGATGCAGAATAAGCAGGTGCTGGTATGTGCGCTTAAAGCTAACGAAATGACCGCATTTCAGGATGTAATTCTCGGGGTTGACGAATCGTCATTCATAATATTCTCCGAATCACAGCAGATAATCGGCAACGGTTTCAGAAGATATTTCTAAGAGAGTATGGCAAGGTTTTTCACATGGGCAACGACTGCTATGCTTATGGTGTGTCTATCCTTTGATACTCCGTATATCGATATTTGTCTGCTTATTGCCCTTATCATCCCAATCATCAGAATATTTGCCAAAAAATCGGTGACGACTTCGGTCGTTGCCGTTATTTTCAGTATAATGGCATTTTGTCTGTGCGAGAACGCTATGAGCATAGAGGACAAAAGCTTCTATCCAATGGTGGATAAGCCCATCACCCTGGAATGCTTTGTAAACGGCACGCCCTCCCAATCCGATAGCAGAGTGACCTATCCTGTGAAAATGCTCTCTGCAAAATACAAGGGTGAAGAGTATTCCCTATCCGACAATGCGATGGTATATTGCAATCTTCGCTCCGAGGGCAATATTGCAAAATACGGTGACAGACTGGAATTCAAGACTACCCTCGCCCTGCCTCAGAAAGGTGGATCATCAGGTACACGGAGATACCTTCTTGGTCAAGGGGTATCTGTAATCTGCAATGCAGAGGACTTTGCCGTTACAAATCACGGCACCTATGAGAAGGCACCGAAAATATCCCTTGGCATATATGCCCTGAGGGATCGCCTTGTCAAAAAATGTGACACATACTTCAATGACGATACTGCCTTCTTCGTGAAAGCGGTTTTCCTCGGCGAAAAGGCCAACATGCCGGAAGACCTGAAAGAAGACATAACCCGCTCGGGAATATCCCATATCACCTCGGTATCGGGATTGCATCTTTCATTGATAGTGTATATAGCCCTGGCATTATTTATCGCTATGGGGATAAAGAAACTGAAACACCGCCATACCATTATAGCAGTAGTGAGTATTGTCTGCGGTGTGTTTGCTGCCATATTGACGGGATTCACCCCGTCGGTGCGACGAGCGTTGCTTATGCTTGTGGCGGCAAACAGTTCTGCCCTGCTTGGCAGAGACGGAGACTCCGTTAACAACCTATCCCTTGCATTACTTGTACTTCTAATAGCCCATCCCTTTGCCCTGTATGATGTGCGACTATCACTATCTGCCACAGCGGTACTTGGTATAGTGATATTTACCCCGTATATCAAATCCCTACTCCGCCGAGTTATGAAGGAAGGATATTGGAGCGATCTTATTGCAGTCACGTTATCGGCACAGATTATGTCTGCACCGCTTACGGCAATATATTTCGGGACATTCTCTGTAATATCCCCTATCACAAACATTATTGTAGTCCCCCTTATGCTTCCTCTGATGGTGCTGGGATTGATATTTTTCATATCGCCCCTGCACATTATGTCCTCGTTCGTATCAGGAGGAGTGTGGCTCCTTACAAAGATTATATTCAAGGTGTCATCTTTAGCATCATCTCTGCCTTTTGCCCAGGAGGATCTGGGTATCGGCACAATGATCAGAATAGTTATCGTTTTAATCGCTGTGGTTGGCGGAATATGGCTCATTGTATCATCAAAGGATGGGATTAAGCGATTTATCACAACGAGTGTGGCTTGTGTGGTCATATCCTCAACCCTCACATTTCCTATAAGCAAATCCCTCGAAATAGATTTTATCAATCTGCCTCGGGGAGAATGTTCACTCATCAAAATTGACAATATAAACATGCTCGTTGATTGTGGCAACTCCCACAACAATAGTGATAGTGCCGCAACTATAAAGAAGCATCTCACAAGAAAGAGCATATACAAAATTGATTACCTGATGATCTCCACTATCACCGAGGGAAGTGTGTATAATTACATCTCCCTTGCAGATTTGGTTAGGATCGACACCCTGGTTGTGCCTTATTACCCTATGGAAAGCACCCACTCTGCAAGAGGGCTCTTGCTCAAAGAGGCAGAGCAGAAAGGCACAAAGGTATATGAGGTGCATTTGGGTGATGAGTTTTCACCAAATGAGAGGACCGAAATCTCCATACTGTCCCCTGACCCTGACATAAGCGGATGCAAAGGGAATATGGTATTTGAACTATCGTACGATGGGAAGAGATTGCTCTTCCTCGGCAATGCCGACTCCTATGACAATCGGTTGATTACCGAGCGCATCAATGGGGAAAAGTTTGATATTGTGAAGATGTCGGGAAAAAGCAGATACCCCAACACCGATGAAGAGCTTATAAGTGCAATATCTCCTGAAAGTGTGTTTGCGTTTGAGAAGTCATTTTCACCGGGCAATTATGACAGATTAAAAGAATTTTTATATAACAGAAATACTGTGTTCTACCCTATCGGCTCCGCACCACCCCGCATCACTATAAGAGGCGGTGTGACGGAGATAAAGGAAGGTGAGTAATTTGAAAAGCATAAAAGAACAGATTAAAGACAAGTCCGTATCAGGCGCATACCTCATATACGGCGAAGAGGATTACCTCAAGGATTTTTATACTGACAGTATTGTGAGCCTTTGCACCCAAGAGGGACCTGTGGAATTCAATCTGCTTAAAATAAACAACGAGAAAATCGACAACGACAAAGTAGCGGAATTTATGCTTTCCTTTCCTTTCATGGCGGATAAGAAGGTACTGGTAATTAAAAACAGCGGTATATTTGCCAAGGCAAGCGAGGGTGATGTGAAGTTCTGGCTTGACACCCTTTCAAATCTCCCTGACTATGCGGTAGTGGTATTTTGCGAAAGCGAAGTTGACAAAAGAAAATCACTTTTCAAAGCAATATCATCTAACCACACAGCAGAAGAGTTCCCCACACAGAAAGAGGCGGAGCTTATCAACTGGTTTGCACGTCGTATCGCAAGTGGCGGTAAGAAAATGACAAAGGATGATATAATCTTTGTAATAGAAAATGTGGGTACCGGTATGTATCTCCTCAAGGGCGAGGCGGAAAAACTTATCGCCTATGCCAAAGATGGTGACGAACTCATATCCCGCAGGGCGGTGGAGGAGTGTATCTGCAGAAGTCTTGAAGGCAGAATATTTGAACTCATTGACAATATCGTAGCAGGCAAGTCAAAACAGGTAGTACAGCAAATTGCAGACCTTAAAACATTGAAGGAGCAACCCGTTGTACTCATATCCCTCATATTCAGGCAGTATTCACTACTCCGCAAGGCAAAGATATTGCAGAGGGATTTCTCTGTAGCAGAGATTGCAAGCAGGACAAAGACAAGGGATTTTGTGATTAAAAAGCATATTGCAACCGCAAAGAAATTTTCCCTTGATGACCTTGACGAAGCAATATTTTTATGCAAAGAAGCAGACGACGAGATCAAGGGCGGTCTGTGTGAGCCTTGGCTTGTGGTGGAGAAACTTGCCACCAATCTTATGCAGGTGGGAAGATGAACACAGAGAACCTTTCTTCTCCCGCATTCTGTCCGCTATGCAAAGTGTACATTGATTCTGTAAGCATATCCCCCCGCGTCATAAGCGCAAAAGAAAATATATCCGTATTCCGAAAGGTGTTGGCAGGTGAGGCGAATCTTATCACCTGTCCTCATTGCAAAGAGAAGTTCTATTTCGAACAGGGATGCGTGGTTTTCAACTTTGACAAAGGCTATGCCGTAGCCTCAATAGGTCAAGACATAAAACCACCGAGGGAGAAAAATGCAATATTTGATATATTGGGCAAACCCTACATACGTCTGCGTATTGTGAGAGAATTTATATGCCTTATTGAAAAAGTGAGGATTTTTGAATTTGACCTTGACGATAGGGCTTTGGAAACTGTAAAATATAAATATGTGAAATCCACCTCAGGCACCGAGGATAACACAAAGATTATCTTAGACAGTGCCGACGGGAACGGAATGATTTTTGGCATATATGATGAGTATGACCGGAAAATCCGTGAGCAAAGGGTCCCCTTTGAAGCTTATCGCGGTGAATACAAGCGGTTTGAAAAAGAAACCGCAGATGCATTCATAACGGAATGGAAAGAAATTGACATCAACTGGGCAAAGGCTCAAAATCAGGAGGATGTATAATATGAAAAACGCTGTCGTAGGACAATCCGGCGGACCTACCGCCGTAATCAATGCCACTCTTTCGGGTGTGATAGAGCAATGCTTTGCATCAAATAAAATCGGCACCCTCTATGGTGCGGTTAACGGAATTGACGGTATTTTATCGGATAATCTTATGAACCTTAACGAGACCCTCTCAAAAAATGATATTGAGATTTTGAGAACCACTCCCGGTGCGTATCTCGGCTCCTGCAGAAAGCGTATCAACGAAGAGGATATGGACAGAGCCTTTGAGGTGATGAAGTCCCACAATATCGGATACTTCTTCTACATAGGCGGTAACGATTCTATGGATACGGTAGCAAAGTTATCCGTTAAGGGTGCAGAGCACGGCGTGCAGGTAATCGGTGTGCCCAAGACCATTGACAACGACCTTTGCATCACCGACCATTGCCCGGGATTCGGCTCTGCGGCAAAATATATTGCCACATCCGTAATGGAGATTACCAGAGACTGCACCTGCTATGACCTTGAATCTGTAACCATCATTGAGATAATGGGCAGAAATGCAGGCTGGCTTGCTGCATCATCTGTGCTTGCCCGTTGCAACGGCAACACCACTCCCGACCTTATATATCTTCCCGAACGTCCCTTTACCAAGGACAAATTCATCGCAGACGTCAAAGACGTGATCGCAAAGAAAAAGAGCGTGGTAGTGGCAATTTCCGAGGGCATAAGAGACGAAAGCGGTGAATATATATCCAAGAGTGCCACCTTTGCCAACGATACCTTTGGTCACAGCCAGCTTGGTGGTGCGGGAAAGGTGCTTGAAAATCTTATTAAAGAAGAAATCGGATGCAAGGCAAGAGCGGTTGAACTCAACCTCTCCCAGAGATGTGCATCCCACCTTATGTCTGAAACGGATATGGCTCTGTCTGTTATGATAGGCAGAAGCGCCGTAAAATCTGCCGAGGAAGGCAAAACCGCCATTATGATGGCATACAAGCATACAAATTACGCACCCTTTACCTGTGAGATTGAGGCGGTATCCATTGAGGGCATTGCAAACTCCGAGAAGAAGGTGCCTGATGAATTTATAACCACTGAGGGTAACGGCGTGACAGGCAAGTTTATCGAATATGCCGCCCCCCTTATTGCAGGCGAGGTTTCTGCTCCCACACAGAGCGGAATGCCCGTGCATCTTATAAGAAAGTCCTGATACTGTAACTATTGTGAGGGGGAAGGAAATGAAACGGATATTATTGATGATTATCGCAGTTCTTATCCTTCTGTCTGCCACAGCCTTTGCCGACAGTGGAGAAATGCGGGGTGTGTGGTTTTCCTATCAGGATTACAAAAGTAATCTTTTTGCTTTGAATGAATCGGACTACCGATTAAAAGCCGATGAGATATGCAAAAATATCGCAGATGACGGATTTAACACCATCATATTCCACGCAAGAGCTTTCTCCGACGCTTTTTATGATTCCACGATTTTCCCCTATTCCAGATTCGTCTGTGGTGAAGCGGGGGTATCTCCCGGGTATGACCCTTTCACAATCATGTGCGAGACTGCGCGGAGAAGAGGCCTTGATATTCACGCTTGGATTAATCCCTACCGCATAGGTGCACCCACCAATGTGACCCACTCCTCTGTGCCTTTAGTGTGGAGAGAACAGTATGGGGATGAGAGGGTGTGCGAGTATAACGGTGGTCTTTACTTTAACCCCGCATCCGCTGATGCGAGGGATTACATAATAAAAGGCGTGTGCGAGATTGTATCAAAATACGATATAGACGGCATACACTTTGACGATTATTTCTATCCCACGGCGGATGAGAGCTTTGACAAGTCATCCTACACGGCGTCAGGAAGCAAAGATGACCTTGCCTCGTGGCGACTTGAAAATGTGAATACACTTATACGGGACACATACAAAGCTATTAAGAGTATAAATCCTGATGTGCTGTTTGGTATAAGTCCCAATGCAGATATTGAAAAGAACTACTCCACCCTGTTTGCCGACGTCAAAACGTGGTGCACCGAGGAAGGATATGCAGACTATATAACACCCCAGATTTATTTTGGATTCACAAACTCTGTCCTGCCCTTTAATGAAACGGCAAACAGATGGATAGACCTCTGCACCTATCCCGACCTGTATATCGGTATGGCACCGTACAAATCGGGGCTGGAGGATAAATGGGCGGGAGAAGGCAAGACGGAATGGATTGATAATACCGACATCCTTGCCAGACAGTTACGATACTTAAGAAACAGAGATAACTGTGACGGAGTGATGATGTTTAGTTATTCTTCCTTATGGGGAGATAACGTGACAGATAATGCAAAGGCGGAGCTCGAGGGAATCAAAAAGGTTTTCGAAAGCAAAGCCACAAACCAGATATCTTTTATGGATATGTTAAAAGCCATATTTAAATATATGTTTATATTCAATTAACCAAGGAGGTTATACAAATGAAAATTGATACAATGCTTCTCCACGAGGGTTACAAACCCGCAAAAGGCGAGGCAAGACAGTTGCCCATATATCAGAGCACTACCTTTGCCTACGATTCAAGCGATGAAATGGGCAAACTCTTTGACCTTGAGGCATCAGGTTACTTCTACACCCGTCTTCAGAACCCCACCAATGACAAGGTGGCAGAGAAAATCTGCGCTCTTGAGGGCGGCGTGGCAGCTATGCTCACATCATCAGGCCAGTCTGCCAACTTCTATGCAATATTCAACATCTGCGAAGCAGGTGACCACTTCATTGCTTCATCATCTATCTATGGCGGTACATACAACCTCTTTGGAGTTACCATGAAGAAGATGGGTATTGAATGCACCTTCGTAGACCAGACACTTCCCGAGGAAGAGTTGGCAAAGTATTTCAAGCCCAACACCAAGGCGGGATTCGGTGAGACTATCACCAACCCCACAGTATCTATATTTGACTTTGAGAAGTTTGCCCGTCTGGCTCACTCCCACGGAGTGCCACTCATTGTGGACAATACCTTCGCAACCCCCGTTAACTGCCGTCCCTTTGAATGGGGTGCAGATATCGTTACCCACTCTACCACCAAGTATATGGATGGTCAGGGCGTAGGCGTAGGCGGATGTATTGTAGACAGCGGTAACTTTGACTGGGCAAAATATGCAGACAAGTTCCCCGGTCTTACCACTCCCGATGAGTCTTATCACGGTATCACCTACACCGAGAAGTTCGGCAAAGGTGCATACATCACCAAGGCGACATCTCAGCTCATGCGTGACTTCGGTGCTATCCAGTCTCCCCAGAATGCATTTTATCTTAACTTAGGTCTTGAAACATTGCATCTGAGAGTAAAGAGACATTGTGACAATGCTCTTGCAGTAGCAGAGTTTTTGAGCACAAACGACAAGATTGCCTGGGTAAATTATCCCGGTCTTAAATCTGATAAATACTATGACCTGGCACAGAAATATCTCCCCGACGGCACCTGCGGTGTACTCTGCTTTGCCGTTAAGGGCGGTAGAGAGAAATCCATTAAGTTTATGGACAGCTTAAAGCTTGCAAGCATTGCCACCCACGTAGCAGACGCAAAGACCTGTCTGCTCCACCCCGCAAGCCACACCCACAGACAGCTCACCGAGGAACAGCTCATTGAGGCAGGTATATCTCCTGATCTCATCAGATTCTCCTGCGGTATTGAGTCTGCAGAGGATATAATTGACGATATCCGTCAGGCACTTGACAAAATTTGATTATTTTTATAAAAAATGTTTGACATGGCATATTTGTTGTGATATAATGTCACGGTAACCGCATGGAATGGGGTTTTGTAAATTCTGCTTGGCAGATACCCTATCCAGCGAGATTGGTCAGGGAGGTGCAAAAAGAATGTACGCAATTATCGAAACAGGCGGCAAGCAGTACAAAGTTGCTGAGGGTGACGTAATCTACGTTGAGAAACTCGTTGCAGCTGAAGGCGACGCCGTTAAGTTTGACAAGGTTTTGGCTGTTGGCGGTGAGAACACCGTTATCGGTACACCTGTTGTTGAAGGCGCCAGCGTTGATGCCAAGGTTTTGGCTCAGGGCAAAGGCAAAAAGATCATTGTTTTCAAGTACAAACCCAAGAAGGGTTCTAAGACAAAACAGGGTCACAGACAGCCTTTCACAAAAGTTCAGATTGAAAAGATCAACGGTTAATCATGATTAAGGTTAATTTTGATTCTAAAGACGGCTCAATCATCGCAGGCGAAATCAGCGGTCACGCAGGATACGCCGAGGAAAATGACATTGTGTGTGCTTCGGTATCTGCCGTGGCGTTTGCGGTGTTTAACGGGATTGAGAACGTAGTCGGAGTGGACTTCGACGGTGACGTGAGAGACGGGTTCCTGTCTTTTACTATCCCCGAGGATCTGGATACTCCCACAAGATACAGGGTGGACGATTTGCTCGATACCCTCTATCTCTATTTAGTTGAACTTGAAAGGCAATACAAAGAAAATATTAAGGTTTCAAAGACGGAGGTGTAACCATGTTCAGATTAGATTTACAGCTCTTTGCTCATAAAAAGGGTATGGGTTCTACCAAGAACGGTCGTGACAGTGAGTCCAAGCGTCTCGGCGCTAAGAAGGGCGACGGTCAGTACGTTGTTGCCGGCAACATCTTAGTTAGACAGCGCGGCACAAAAATCCACCCCGGTGTGAATGTTAAGAAGGGTAGCGATGACACCCTCTTCGCAGTTGCAAACGGCAAAGTTAAATTCGAAAGACTCGGACGTGACAAGAAACAGGTAAGCGTTTACGAGGTTCAGTAATCAAGATTTATAAATCCCGGCTTCGGCTGGGATTTTTCTTTTATTACAATTTCTTATCAGTGGTTGTATGATATGGGTTTTTGTGGTAAAATGTAAAATGTGTTATTTTATCCCTGCGTGGTTTTAAAATGACAATTTGTGTTGATATTTCGTAAAACCTCTTGAAAATACTATATGCAAAAGGTAAGGTGTATATTATGTTGGCAGATACAGCTGTAATTACCATAGAAGCAGGCAACGGCGGAAACGGTCTTGTGTCTTTCCACCGTGAGAAATATGTTGCGGCAGGCGGCCCTGACGGCGGTGACGGTGGCAGAGGCGGTAGTGTTATTATTGCCGCAGACGAGAAGATGAGCACTTTGGCGGATTTCCGTTATAAGAGAAAATACAAAGCACAAAACGGCGGTGACGGCAAAGCGGCAAGGGGCAGCGGTAAAAATGGCGCTGACCTTATCGTATATGTACCCGTCGGCACCATTGTAAAAGACGCTGAGACGGGCAAGGTAATTGCCGACATCAAGAAAAGCGATCAGCAGTTTGTAGCTGCCAAGGGCGGAAGCGGTGGCTGGGGCAACTCCCACTTCGCTACTGCGGTAAGGCAGATACCCCGATTTGCCAAGGGCGGTACTGATGGTGAAAAGAGAGAGGTTATATTAGAACTCAAACTCCTTGCAGACGTTGGTCTGGTAGGTTTCCCCAATGTGGGCAAGTCCACTCTGCTCTCTGTTACAAGTGATGCCAAACCCAAGATTGCAAACTACCACTTCACCACATTGGAGCCGAATCTCGGTGTGGTTGACCTGGGCGTGGGCAACAGTTTCGTTATTGCAGATATCCCGGGTATCATAGAAGGCGCCCACGAGGGTATCGGTCTCGGCCATGAGTTCCTCCGCCACGTTGAGCGTACAAGACTGCTCCTCCACGTGGTAGATGCATCAGGAATTGAGGGCAGAAACCCCATTGAGGACTTTGACAGTATCAATAAAGAAATCGAGCTTTACAATCCCGTTCTCGCCAAGAAGGATCAGATTGTAGTTGCCAATAAGACAGACATCATAACCGACGAGGATATGTACAACGAGTTTTGTGCAGAGATTGAGAGACGTGGCTACAAGCTCTTTAAGATATCTGCCGCTACCAAGGCAGGAGTGTCTGACCTTATGATGTATGTGAGCAGTATATTGGATTCTATCCCTGTACCCGTTCTCTATGAGGAAGACGAGGATGAGGAGACGGTAATCACCTTTGAGGAAGAAGCTCCCTTCACAGTCAAGAAAGACAATGACACCTATGTGGTTGAGGGCGAGTGGCTCAAGCGACTCATCAACTCCACCAACTTTGAAGATAACGAATCTCTACAATATTTCCAGAACGCGCTCCGCAAGAAGGGTGTCATAAGAGCACTCATTGAAAAAGGTGCGGGTGAAGGAGACCTTATAAGGATATATGAACTGGAATTTGAGTATATAGAATAGTTGACTTTTTCATCAAAAAAAGGTATAATGAAATTTAACTTGAAAGGATAAAAATATATGTTAAACAGCAGACAGAGGGCTCAGCTTCGTGGCCTTGCAAACCCGATAAATGCCACCTTCCAGATAGGCAAAAGCGGTATCGTGCCCAATATGGTGAAGCAGGTATCAGATGCTTTGGAAGCCCACGAGATAGTGAAAATTCACGTGCTTGAAAATTGCCCTTTGGACACCCGTGAAGCCTGCGGACAGATGGCAGAGCTCACAGGGGCAGATCCCGTGCAGGTAATCGGCAGAAAGTTTGTCATATACAAGGCATCGGAAGAGAATCCCGTTATTGTACTTGTGAAATAAGGTTTTGGTGATAGTTGATGAAGATAGCTATTTTAGGCGGTACATTTAATCCTATACACTCGGGACATATTGCTATGGCAGATTATGTGTGTGACCATATGGGGTTTGACAAAGTATGCTTTCTTCCCAACGGGCAACCGCCCCACAAGGACAATGACGATATATTGAGCAAGCAGCACCGCCTGAAAATGACGGAGATTGCCGTGGCAGATGATGACAGATTCTATGTATCCGACTACGAAATTAAGAAAGATATTTATTGCTACACCATAGATACTGCAAAGTATTTTAATAATCTTGATGATAACGAGTATTACTTCATAATCGGCGCAGACTCCCTGATGGCGCTGGACAGATGGAAAAGCCCTGAGGAGTTAAAGAAAATCTGTTCCTTCGTGGTGTTTGGCAGAGAAGGGAATCCTGATGCTGACAGTGAGATTGACCATCTTATCAGCGAGGGATGCAGAATAGAAAAAGCGGACATGCCCTTTGTAAACATTTCCTCCACGGATATCCGCAATATGATAAGGGATAATAAGAATATAGATGGTATTGTTCCTCCCAAAGTGGCGGAATATATAATCAAAAACGGACTTTACAGGTGAAAAACTTATGAACATAGAGCAGATGACAGACAAGCTTAAAGGCATCCTCATCCCCGAGAGATTCAATCACTCTATATGTGTGATGGAGTCTGCGGTGCTCCTTGCCGAGCGTTATGGTGCTGATGTGGAGAAGGCACGTATTGCGGGTCTTTTGCACGATTGTGCCAAGAACTACTCCCACGATGAACTCTATGACATCTGCGACAGATACGGCATCACCTTAGATGACGTGACCAGAAATGAACCGGGACTCCTGCATCCTATTGCAGGGGCTTGCATATTGAAAGACGAATACGGGGTTGACGACGGGGAAATCTACGATGCGGTTTACTACCACACCGTAGGCAAACCCGACATGCCACTCCTTACCAAGATAATTTTTATAGCAGATTGTATTGAACCTTCCAGAGAGTCGGGTTGGGCAGACGAAGTGAGAGCTGTAGTCTATGACGACATTGACAAAGCACTCCTCATCCAGCTGGACAACACTATCAAAAGTGTATTAAAGAAGGGCACTCTGCTTCATACTAACACTGTGAACACAAGGAACTTTTATGTGAAACAGGCGAGGTGCTGAAATGTCTAGAAAATTTAAGATTTACATACGTACCACTTTGGCGTTTTCATTGATTTTTATCGTATTGTCATCCGTGATTTTAGGTGGCATCTGGCTGGGCGTAAAGCTTTTTGGCGGAGGCGGATTCTCCGGCGAACTTCAGAAATCCTATGTCAACGCCCTGCTCTGCGGTGTTGACAAAGACGGCTACCGCACCGACGTGCTTATATTTGCACAGATGAATCTGATTGACAATACAATCAATATGGTGCAGATACCCCGTGATACTTATGTATCCATTAACCATGTGGACAAGAAGATTAACTCTGCATATGGTTATAACAAAGAAAAGGAACTCTACAAAGAGGTAGAATATATATTGGGCGGTGGCATTGAGATCAACGACTATGTGCTCGTTAACTTCAAGGGATTCCGCGAGATGGTGGATGCTATCGGCGGTGTGGAATTTGAAGTGCCTGCCGACCTCCAGTACAATGACCCCTATCAGGACCTTAACATCAACCTTAAAAAGGGATTACAGGTGCTTGATGGTAAGAAGGCAGAACAGCTTGTGAGATTCCGCCAGACCAATAACCACACAGATATTCAGACTCTGCTGGGTATGTCCAGAGAGGAGCTTCAGCAGAAATTCATATACACCGCAATCGATCAGCTTATCAGCTTAAAAAACATGATGAGAATTCCCCGTCTTGCATCTATCGTGACAGAGAATTCCGAGACAAGCTTTACCACCAGCGAGATTATCAAATATGGTACTGCAGCGCTCAAGATCGGTTTTGAGAATATCAATATTATGACTCTGCCCGGCACTAACGCATATCAGCACAACAGCTGGTTCTATATATGCAACCAGATAGAGACCGAGCGAATGGTGAAGGAGTATTTCACTCCCGATAGTGCAGAGATAAGCAAGGAAGAACTTGAAATCCGTGATGAACTTATCGGTGATGACAGCCAAAACATTGACATTACAGGCGAGGTAGTCCACGATAAGAAGCACGCCAAGTCAATAACGGTTGATATTATAGATGCTTCCAAGGGTAATGCTGATATTGAGAAAATAAAGGCGAAGATTGAGGAATACGGCTACAAGGTGAAGGGCACGGATTATACCAATGTGTCTTACTCCAAATCCATTGTAATTGCGAAGAAGGATGACGGAAGCGGTGAGAAGATTGCAGATACCGTTGGTCTTAAACAATACAAAATCAATCGTGACAAAGCCCACAAGACCAAGGTTACCGTTATCATAGGTACAGACCTTGCAAGGATATACAAAAAATAATCCAAGGAGCGAATTATGAACTCTTACGAACTTATGAAACAAATTGTAAACGCGGCAGATGACAGAAAAGCCCAGGATATAAGCATACTCAAGATTGACGAGCTCACCACCCTGTGCGATTACTTTGTTATCTGCTCGGGTACATCCACACCCCATGTAAATGCCATATACGAAGAGATCGACGAGAAGTTATCCGAAACAGGCGTTCACCCCGCATCCAAGCAGGGCGTGGGCAATCCGGGTTGGGTGCTCCTTGATTACGGTGATGTGATTGTGCATATATTCAACGAAGCATCACGTGAGTTTTATTCCATAGAACGTCTATGGTCTGACGCAGAGCAAATCAATGTAGAAAATTTAATAGATTAAAAGAGGTATCCACTATGAACTACGATTTTTCCGCAATTGAGAAAAAATGGCAGAAAAGCTGGGAGGATTCCAAGTCCTTCAAGACAGAGCCGAATGACAAACCCAAATACTATACCCTTGAGATGTTCCCCTACCCTTCAGGTAAGCTTCACATGGGTCATGTGCGTAACTACTCTATCGGTGATGTGGTGGCACGTTTCAAGAAGATGAAGGGCTTTAATGTGCTTCATCCTATGGGTTGGGACTCCTTTGGTCTCCCCGCAGAGAATGCCGCTATTAAAAACAACATCCCCCCCAATGACTGGACATGGTCAAACATCGAGAGCATGAGAGAACAGCTCAAAGCCATGGGTATCAGCTACGATTGGGACAGAGAGGTTGCCACCTGCCACAGAGATTATTATAAATGGACTCAGTGGATGTTCTTGCAGTTTTTCAAGAACAACCTGGCATACAAGAAAAAATCCTTCGTTAACTGGTGTCCTTCATGCCAGACCGTACTTGCCAACGAGCAGGTAGTAGGTGGTCAGTGTGAAAGATGTAAGTCCGAAGTGGGCAAGAAGGATCTTGAACAGTGGTTCTTCAAAATCACCGATTATGCGGATCGCCTCCTTGCTGATATTGACAGACTCAAAGGCTGGCCCGAGAAGGTACGCACAATGCAGACCAACTGGATCGGCAAGAGCACAGGTGCAGAGGTTAACTTCAAGGTTGACGGCACCGACGATACCCTTACCGTATATACCACACGTCCTGATACTATCTATGGCGTTACATATATGGTAATCGCTCCCGAGCATCCTATCGTGCCCCAGCTCATCGCAGGCAGCGAGACTGAGGCTGAATGCAAGGAATTTATCAAGAAGATGCAGTTCCTCAACGAAATCACCCGTGTGGCCACCGATACTGAAAAAGAGGGTGTGTTCACCGGCAAATATGTAATCAACCCTTTAACAGGCAGAAAAATCCCCCTCTACCTTGCTAACTACGTTCTCCTTGACTATGGCACAGGTGTGGTAATGGCGGTACCTGCCCACGACCAGAGAGACTTTGACTTTGCTAAAAAGTACAATCTCCCTATCGAAGCAGTTATCTCCCCCGACGGTTCTGATATTGACGGTTCTGCCCTTGAAGCCGCTTTTGAGGCAGAGGGTACAATGATAAATTCAGGCGAGTTCAACGGTATGTCCAATCAGGACGCTCTGCCCAAGATAATTGAGTATATTCAGGCACAGAGTATGGGCGAGAAGAAAGTTAACTTCCGCTTGAGAGACTGGCTCATTTCCCGTCAGAGATACTGGGGTGCTCCTATCCCCATCATCTACTGTCCTGATTGCGGTGCGGTACCCGTACCCGAGGCAGATCTCCCCGTTATTTTGCCTGAGGACGTTAAGTTCACAGGTCAGGGTGAATCACCCCTTAAGACTTCCGAAAGCTTCGTAAATGCTCCCTGCCCCGTCTGCGGTAAGATGGGTCACAGAGAGACAGATACCATGGATACCTTCGTATGTTCTTCCTGGTATTTCCTCCGCTATTGCGATCCCAAGAACAGCGATATGCCCTTCTCCAAGGAAGCTACTGACTACTGGATGAATGTTGACCAGTACATCGGTGGTGTTGAGCATGCGATTCTCCACCTCCTCTATGCAAGATTCTTTACCAAGGTACTCCATGACCTGGGCTATGTATCCTGCGATGAGCCCTTTGAGAATCTGCTCACCCAGGGTATGGTGCTCAAAGACGGCGCAAAGATGAGTAAGTCATTGGGCAACGTAGTAAGTCCTGATGTCATCATTGACAAGTACGGTGCAGACACCGCAAGACTTTTTATCCTCTTTGCCGCTCCCCCCGAGAGAGACCTTGAGTGGAGTGATACCGCAGTTGAGGGTTCACACAGATTCATCAACCGTGTGTTCAGATTCATTGACGATAACAAAGACAACTTCAAATCCGGCACATCATACGATGTGGCATCCCTCACCGCTGATGACAAGTCACTCCGTTTCGCCCTTAACAACACAGTTAAGAAAGCAACCGACGATATTGAGATAAGATTCAACTTCAATACCGCGATTTCAAGCGTTATGGAACTTGTAAACGCCATGTATGCTTACACCGGTTCCAATACCGCCCTCATCAACGAGTGTATGGAAAAACTGGTTATTATGTTGGCTCCCTTCATCCCCCACGTGACAGAAGAGCTCTGGTCAATGCTGGGCCACGAAGGCAGTGTGCATGAGCAGAACTGGGTGTCCTATGATGAAGACGCCCTTGTGAAAGATGAGATTGAGATCGTTCTCCAGATTAACGGCAAGGTTAAAGACAAGATGGTAATCTCCGCTTCTGCTGAAGAAGAGGAAATCAAAGCCGCTGCACTGGCTAACGAAAAGATTCTCGAATTCACCGAGGGTAAGCAGATACTCAAGACCATCCTTGTAAAAGGCAGATTGGTAAATATCGTAGTTAAATAATAAAACCATATTAAAAGACCTCTTCCCAATGGAAGAGGTCTTTTTTATGCATATAATTTGATTATTTACGCCATGTACGTCTCGACAAAAGCACCAGCATAGGAAATACTTCAAGTCGGCCTACCAGCATATCGAATATGAAAACCAACTTGGAAAACCAATTATAACTGCTAAAGTTCGACATAGGCCCTACTCCGCCGAGGCCGGGACCGATATTGTTGATGGTCGCCGCAACCGCAGTGAAGTTGGTGGTAAAATCAAATTTATCCAGACTTATGAGAAGCATGGAACAAACGTAAATCGCCACAAATGCTGCGAAATATCCGCTCACAGCCTTGATAACGTCCGCCTCTACATTCCTGCCTGAGAACTTGATTTTACGCACGCTGTTGGGACGGATTGTATCGTGAATCTCTTTGAGGAAGGTCTTTATGAGAATAAGGATTCTCGATACCTTCATACCTCCGCCCGTACTACCTGCACAAGCACCTATAAACATGAGCAGAACGAGTATTGTGGTGGAAAACTGTGGCCACAGATTGAAATCCACCGATGCAAAACCTGTGGTGGTTATAATTGATGATACCTGGAAAAGGCTGTGGGTGATGTTTTCACCTATGCTTTCATATCTGCCCCAGCAGTTGATACCTATTAAAACGGTAGCAACGAGAATAATGCCAAGGTAAGTCCTCACCTCTTCAGAACGGAAGCTATCTTTGACTCTGCGCATAAGCAAAAGATAATATACGGTGAAGTCTATACCAAATATAATCATAAATACGGACGTGACATTCTGTATATACAAAGAATAGCCCGCCATACCGTCGTTTCTCACTCCGAAACCACCGGTGCCTGCAGTGCCAAAAGCGGTCGCCAGAGCATCAAAAACAGGCATTTTACCTATAAGTAGCAACACAAACTGCAACGCAGTAAGGCCTGTGTATATGCCATAGAGAATCTTTGCATTGGTGCCTACCTTAGGTACAAGTTTATTTACCGCAGGGCCCGTACTCTCAGCACGGAGAAGATGCATATTCTTGCCACCGCAAAGGGGCAAAAGCGCCATAAGGAATACAAGTACTCCCATACCGCCTATCCAATGAGTGAAACTACGCCACAAAAGAAGGCTCTTGGGAAGTGCTTCCACATCGCCTAAAATAGTTGCACCCGTGGTGGTGAAACCTGATACGGTCTCAAACAGGGCGTCTATGAAATTGGGTATGGCCCCCGTAATCAGGAACGGGAAAGAACCGAATATACTTATAGCTATCCAGCAAAGTGCAACGGATACGAGACCCTCACGGGCGTACATGTTCTTGTCCCTTGGAGATTTCCATGTGAGAGGCACACCCACCGCAAGGCACAAAATTGCACACATTACATATGCCATATAATGCCCATCATTTAATGCCACAGAGCATATGAGGGGCACAAGCATACATGCGGATTCTATATTCATTACCCAACCCAGGGTATAAAAAATTATTCTGTAATTCATAAGATACTGACCTCTTATTCAAGAATATCTTTAATGTCATTGAGTCCCGTTATGGAGGTGACAACGATTACGGTGTCCCCTTTTTCCATTATAGTATTACCACGGGGAGTCACAATCTCACCATTATGGTTGATACAAGCAATAAGAACATTCTTCTTGAAATTGAGCTGACCAATCGGGATTCCTGCCACGGGGGAGTTCTCATCAATATTAAACTCCAACGCCTCCGCCTTACCATCAAGGATAAGGTGCATCGTCTCCACATTACTGCCCATAGAATTCTTCATGGCACGGACAAATCTTATAATATACTCTGCCGTGGTATTCTTGGGATATATAATAGTATCAAGATCCAACTTACTGATAACCTCATCATAGGCTATTCGGTTAATCTTGGTAATAATCTTGCCACTCTCCATCTGGCTCTTGGCAAAGAGGGAAAGAAGAATATTCTCCTCATCAATATTGATAAGTGATACGAAGGACTCTGCCTTGGATATACCCTCTTCAAGAAGGAGTTTATTATCGGTGCCGTCACCGCACACAATCTCTGCCTTGGGAAGCATCTCGCTGAGCATCTGGCATTTATCGGGATTCTTCTCGATTATCTTCACCTTAATACCCGACTGGAAAAGACGTTTGGCAAGGTAATAAGATATATCGCCACCACCTACTATGATGGTGTCTTTAACTCGGTTTGTCTTGATGCCTATCCTGCGGAAAAATTCTCCACCCTTACTGGGAGCGGCAACAATGCTTACAAGGTCGCCTTCCCTGAGGATAAAGTCACCATTGGGGATGAACGCCTTGTCGCCCCTCTCAACTCCGCACACCAATATATCACAACCCAGCTCTGACTGGATTCTGGAAATTTTAAGATCATCCAGAACAGATCTCTCGGGTATCCTGAACTTCAAAAGCTCTACTCTGCCCTTGGCAAAGGTATCTATCTGTACTGCAGACGGGAATCGCAAAAGACGGGCAATCTCACGGGCTGCAATCTGGCTGGGATTTATAACCATAGCAAGGCCAAGATCATCTTTTATAAGGCCTATACCGTCGTTATACTCAGGTTTGCGTACTCTTGCAATAGTCTGACAACCTCCCAACTTCTTCGCAATAAGGCAAGTGAGAAGGTTTATCTCATCCGAACCGGTTACTGCTATAAGAAGATCCGCATTCTTCACCCCCGCATCAAGCAAGGTCTCCGTAATTACGCAATCCCCCACATAACCGATAACGTCATAAGCATTGGTAGTCTCTCTTACAGCGTTGCGATTGACATCGACAACAGTGAGGTTGTTGTCTTTCTCAAGGCAGAGCTTTTCTGCAATTTTCTGCCCTACTTTACCGCAACCTACAATAATAATATTCATAATCAATCACCATCCTGATTCAACTCAAGAGTACATTAAATTTTAGTTAAAGTCAATAGTCAGATTTACATATCCCGCACCAGATTGCTTATCCACTTACCGTTAGAAAGTCGGTGACGGATTACAAAGGTCTTAAACAATTGTTCCACCAAGAGTGTAAGATACGTGTATTCTATGGGCATTTTCAAAACAAGACCAAATATTGCAAGCAAGGGCAAGGATAATCCCCACACGCCAAAAAGGTCTATAAGGAGGCAAAATTTCGTGTCTCCGCCACTTCGGAGAGAGCCCACTATATTAGTGTGGTTATAGCATTGGAAGAATGCCATAATCGCAATATCTGCGAGGACCAAAAATGCGGTGGTGCGTACTGCGGGTGATACCTTGAATACGGTGAGCATCACAGGTGAGAATACTACTATGAACACCGCCATAGCACCGCCCAGAAGCCAGGATATAACAGAGAATCTTGAAGCGTATTTTCTGCCCGTTTCAATATTGCCTGCACCCACCTCGCTACCTATCATAACCATAGATGCATTACCTACACCAAACATAAATATATTCACAAGACGGTCTATGGTGGCGGCAATGCTGACCGCCGCAACCGTATCGGTGCCCATTCTGCCGTAAACGAAAGAATAAAGGCAGGTGCCCAATCCCCACAAAGATTCGTTGAGTACAACGGGCATTACCGTGGTGCCAAACCTTCTCACAAAGGGTTTGGTGATGCCTTTGATATCGGAGAAGGTGAAGAGTATCTCGGGTGCGTGTATCTTAATTAAAATTATAGTGAGTATCATCTCGGCAAAACGGCTTATAACAGTGGCAAGAGCAGCACCTGCCACACCCATGGCGGGAAAACCGAATTTGCCGAATATGAGGATATAGTTAAGAATACCGTTCACACAAAGGGCGAAAAAGGACATAAACAAGGGGATCTTCGTCCTCGCCGTTCCCTTGATGCCTATCTGGAGTGCCATAGAAACCGCAGTGGGGACATAACCTATAACTATAATCACAAGGTATGTGGCACCTAAGGATATTACATCTGTCTCGGGGGTGAACAATCGCATTATACCGTGGGGCGCAAAGAATCCTGCCAAAGCAAAGACCAAGGATACTATGCATCCGAGAATAATATTTATGCCCAATGCTTTGCGTATGCCGGAAGTATCGCCCTTACCCCAGAACTGGGATACAAATACCCCTGCTCCGCTACACAGACCGAACACTATGAGATTGACAACAAAGAAATACTGATTGGCAAGGGAGACCGATGCAATCGCCGTCTCACCAAGTCGGCCAATCATAATGTTATCAAGGAAGTTTACTCCTGACATAAGGAGATTCTGCATGGCAATCGGGAACACAAGGCCCATTGATGTCTTTACAAACGTTTTGTCTGAAAAGGTTTCTTTTATTGACTTAAACAAACCTGTCACCTCTCAAATCAAATCAGCCGTTACACCAGAGGAATAACGGCTGTATTACTGTTTATTCACCTACTGTGAGGGTAACCTTTACATTATCACCCTCGGCAAAAGAAACTCCGTCGGGCTTGATGATGTCAACTTCCTTCTCGGTGGTTTCTTTGATATTCATTACATTTACAGATTCGGTGATTACCTTATCTATCCCCTCAAGGTCTTCGGGTCTGCCCTTGAGCTCAATCTCCTTGGGAACACAAGTGGCTGCAACGGGAGTGCCTGAGGAGTTACGTTTACTATTCACCTTAATCTCAACAGGTACCTTTATAGTGTTGAGAATGGGATAATATACCTCTGTATACTCGATGTTCTTCGTGATTGAAGGATCGGTTATCTCGTCACCTTCTGCATCATAGAACTTGATTTTATATGAGCCGTGGATATCCTCGGTAATGCCTGAAAGATCAACTGTTATACTGCTCTCGGCCACGGTTCCCACTATCTTCTCGGGGCCGGTGAGCTTCACAGTAAGCGGAGATATGGCACATACGCCAGGGGCAAAGCCTTCAGGGGTGTCATTCTTGGTCTTGACGGTGATGCTCTTTTCATAAGTCACCACTTTATCAACGGCAACCTTTACCGCTTCGGGTCTGGTCTTAATAACCTCTACTCCATCAATATCGAAATCCACCTTAACGGCAACGGAGTGGTTATCGTTAGGAGTGCCCGTCTCCTTCATATCCATTATAACATTGCCCTCAAGACGCTTCATTGCTTTGGCAACAGCATTACGATTACCTCTGATGGTAACGGATGCAGTGTTATGTGAAACATCGGTCATAACCAGCTTACCGTTCTCAAAATCAGAAGGAACGTTTATCTGTTTAATAGGGATGTTGGTGATGGTCTTTTTATACACGGGATTGCCCATGTGGGTAACATACGCCCACAGTATTACAGCACCAACAATTGAACACAATTTGAGGAACCAGTCAGTTTTGTAAAATTTCATTTCTTCTTCACCGTCCAGTTCTTAAATTTTTCCTTAGCAGATACCACTTCCTTATTCTGCGGACGGCCGAGGGCTTTTTTAAGTTCCTTGGCCAAGGCATCAGCCGTGAGATTCCTTGTGAGGAAGCCGTTTCGTGCCAGAGAGATTTTACCCGTCTCCTCGGATACGACTACTACCACACAATCTGCACCCTCGCTCATACCAATAGCGGCTCTGTGACGTGTACCCAGATCCTTGCCGATATTACGCTGCTCTGTCAAAGGAAGAATGCAGGCCGCTGATTTGACCTTGTCATCACCTATAATCACAGCACCATCGTGAAGAGGGGTGTTGGGAATGAAGATATTAACTAAAAGCTCTGCGGAAATGTCGGCATTGAGGGTGGTACCCGTCTTTGCAACATCGGAGAGCTTGGTCTCTTTCTCGATTACCATAAGAGCACCTGTGCGACTCTCTGACATCTGGGTTGAGGCGGTGCATACGTGTTCAATGATGCTGTCATAGTTATATTCCTCGGGTGAGAAAAGTGCACCAATCTTGCTCCTGCCCACCTTCTCAAGAGTGCGACGAAGTTCGGGCTGAAAAACTATAAGAAGGGCAATCAATCCCACCTGCATTACATTGACAAGTATGTAATTGACGGAATGGAGCTGAAGCATACCTGACAGCTGGGTAATTACCACAAGGATAACTATACCCCTAACAAGTTGACCTACCCTGGTCTCGTGAACGAGCTTTATAATCTTGTAGATAACATAAGCAACAATCAGAATATCCAAAATATCCTGAATGCGAAACAACTTGAAATAATCTATTACTGAAGTAAAAAATGCTTCCACATCTGCACCTCCGTTTATAAATTCTGTCGCAAGGCCTCGTAGGAAATGACTGCACAAGCCACCGCTGCGTTTAAGGATTCTGCCTTGCCTATTATGGGTATTTTGATGAGTTTATCACTCATGGATGTAATCTCGTCGGTGATTCCGTTGGCTTCGTTGCCGATAACTATGGCACATCTGCCGGTGAAATCTATATCGTAGAGGGATTTATCACCCTCCAAGCTACCCGAAATCACACTCACACCACCACTTTTAAGAGTGGCTACAGCACTTCGTATCTCATCATCAAAATAGATAGGAACATTGAAAATTGCCGACATGGTGGAACGGACAACCTTGGGGTTGTATACATCCACACAGTTTTTAGAAAGAATCACACCGTCTGCTCCGCAGGCATCTGCCGTGCGGATTATTGTGCCCATATTACCGGGGTCTGATACCCCGTCAAGATAAATATAGAAGCATCTTTTGCCGTCTTTCACAGAAAGTGCACGGTCTTCAACCATCTTCACAACTGCAAGGATGCCCTGGGAATTAACGGTGGTCTTAAGAGATGAAAATGCCTTGGATGAAAGTGTGTGTATCTCTACGCCATCTGCAGTAAAGTCCACGCCCTCCTCAACAAGCACATAATCCACCTCGGCACCCGCTGCAATCGCATCCGCCACAAGACGTCTGCCCTCAATGATGAACTGTTGCAGTGCCTTCCTGCCGCTTCTCTCAAAAAGCTTCCTGGTATTCTTGACAATTTTATTCGCAGTACTGTCTATATACATAAATTTACCCTTTGAAATAGTTCCTTATTTGCAAACAAAGCACCATATTGCTAAGAATACAGTGCTTTTGGTTTGTTATTATCCTGAAATTATAATGCAGCCTTTGCTTTCTCAACAAGTGCTGTGAATGCTGCGGGATCTGCAATAGCAATCTCGGAGAGCATCTTGCGGTTCATGTTGATGCCTGCTTTCTTAAGACCGTTCATGAACTGTGAGTAGTTGATGCCGTTCATCTTTGCAGCAGCGCTGATTCTGGTGATCCAGAGTCTTCTGAAATCTCTTTTTCTCTGCTTTCTGCCGATGTATGCATAAACCAAAGACTTCATAACTGCCTGTTTGGCTGTTCTGAACTGCTTGCTCTTTGCACCTCTGTATCCTTTAGCGAGTTTCAAAACTCTTTTACGTCTTTTTCTTGTGGCCAATGCGCCTTTAACTCTTGCCATAGTATCTTACCCTCCGTCCTTATTTCAAAATCATTCTCTTGATTGTAGCTTCATTTGCAGGTGATGCATATGCAGTCTTTCTAAGAGCTCTTTTTCTCTTGGTTGTCTTCTTGTTGAGGATGTGGCTTCTGTAAGCCTGAGCGCGTTTAACCTTACCGCTCTTTGTTACTTTGAATCTTTTTGCACTTGCTTTATGTGCTTTCAACTTAGGCATGTAAAAATTCCCCTTCCAAAATATTTTTTAAATTAGTGTTTATTTAGGCGATACTACCATGAACATATTTCTGCCTTCCAGCTTGGGATTCTTCTCCACATTTCCCACTTCGCCAATGGCCTCGGTGAACTTGTCAAGCAAGTCCTTACCCAGTGAGGTGTGGTGCATCTCCCTGCCTCTGAAACGTACGGTAATCTTAACTTTATCACCGGATTTAAGGAATTTGATAATGTGATTAACCTTGGTGTCAAAATCATGAACGTCTATCGACGGAGAAACTCGAATCTCTTTAATGCTGACAACCTTCTGATTCTTCTTAGCTTCCTTGTCGCGCTTGGCAAGCTCAAATTTGTACTTACCGTAATCCATAATCTTGCACACGGGTGGCTGTGCCTGGGGAGCAATCTCAACCAAATCCACACCCGCATCCGCTGCCTTGGCTAATGCATCCGCAATAGACACAATACCCAGCTGTGAACCGTCGGTGTTGACTAAACGTACCTGCTTGGCCTTAATCTGCTCGTTAAGGGCTAATTCCTTGTTACTGATAATAAAGCACCTCCTAAAAAATGTCCGCAAAAAAAGTGAGCGAATATAATCCGCCCACTTATTCTAATCAAATACAATAAGTATTAACCTTACCGATACCTTTAAACCGTAAGGTGAGAAGCGGACTTCTACTTAATTTACCTTGTGATTATATCATAGGGATTTTTTGTTGTCAACAGTTTTTTAAAAATATTTTTTCAAAAAAGTACTTGCATTTTGTAAAAAACCGTGTTATAATGATTTTCGTTATCGGGGTGTGGCGCAGTTGGTAGCGCACTAGACTGGGGGTCTAGGGGCCGCAAGTTCAAGTCTTGTCACTCCGATTAAAAGCACCGGATTATTCCGGTGCTTTTTTATTTTATTTTTACACTGTTGAAACTTCTTTATTGATTTTTTTGTTCTTATATTTTTCCTTCGTCGCCTCTCCACCACGGAGATGGCGCTCGGCTTTATTCTCGTCAAGGATAGCCTTGACCTCCTCTGCCATAGACCTGCTTATCTCAGGCAGACGTTCCACCAGATCCATATGCACCGTGGACTTGGATATACCAAATCTTGATGCGGCGGCACGTACGGTGGATTTATACTCTATCATATATTCAGCAAGCAAGATGACACGATTGGTTATGTAATCTTTCATACTTCTCCCCCATTACATATAGTTTGTATATCTATATGCAAGTGGGATGGGAAATAGAAATAAAAAAGCCGAAGATATAACTTCGGCTTTTTTGTGTTTATTCGTCTATGGTGCATTTACCTCTGTAATAGTCAAGCCTGTCTATATACAGATTGGGCTCCGCTTCGGAAGAGCTGCTGCCAAGATAAATCTTGGTGCCTGTCATGGTGTGGGTTGCACACTTCTTGCCCTTAAGCACTCCATTGATATAAATATCAATCGTGCTGCCGTCAGCGTAGATCTCTATCTTCTCCCACTCGTTTGTACGGAGGGTTACATTGGTATCCTTGGAGGTGTTCACGAGGATATGGTTGTTATCACCGTTAATCCTTATATAATCACTTGTCCATCGTGAAATCCACGGTGTAGCAGAAGTCAGACCGTCTCTGATGAAGACATTCATCCTTAAGTAGACATAGTCCGCAGTTGAAAGACTTGCAGTATATGAAGATGAAGCAGTACCCGTACCCTGTGCAGGTTTGCGTGTGGCGGTGCCGTCAACTACTCCGTAGAGCTTTTGCGCCATGGCGAGCTCATCCTCACCCACTACTGCACCTTCTTCAAGATATGCGGCGTACTCTGTCTCGGGTGGCCAGAGCTCATCGTTACCACCGCTCTTGCCTGTGACTGTAAGAGAAAGACCGACTATGGTGATCTCTTCGGTTTCTCTTACAGCATCATCACCATTGTACTCAACGGCTTTGATGACATTATTGCCCTTGGCTGTCACGGGAATGCCCACAAAGACATTACCGTCTTCAACTGTGTCGGTGATATCGGTACCATTATTGAAATACTTGACTGTATTGCCAAATGCAATGGTAGGCTTGATGAATTCAACTCTGGTGCCTATAACTGCATTTTCACCGCTCGCCATATTGGCAAGGCCGTACATTGTATTGAGCTTGAGCTCAAAAGCATCAGACGATTCCTCATCATCCTCTGCATCGGGGTTAATTATATGTGTGCTATATGTGGTGTTACTGAAATAAACATTTGAATTCACAACACCTGTAACGACTGAGAGTCCGTTAGTAATGGTGCCAGACCCTTTGTAGCCCTTGATAGCGAGAACGCCGTTCACATACACATCAACTGACTTCGCCTTTTTATCTGCGATAACCTCTATGGTATTCCAAGTGGCTTTGGTGAGCTTGATACCTGTCTTTTCATAAGTACCCGAACCACCTATGCCGAGTTCCCCGTTATCAAAGATTGAAAGGTACTTGGTTGCAGAACCCTTAATACCGAATATACCGGAATATCCGGTACTGCCGTTTATCTGTGAAGAAGAATTAAGCTTATAGTAAACATCTGCCTTGAAGGAGAGGTAATCCGCACCGTCTTTGAAACCTGATGACATATCAGCAAGTGTCTGGTATTTGGTGCCGACATTATAAACCGCTGTGTGAGTCGTGTCCGCAATAGTTCCTGCACTTGAAGTCACGTTTGTAAGATTGCTGGTTGTGGCGGTAGTGTTGGCATCGGTTTTGATACCTGTTACGGTGATGGATTCTGTCTCTATTCCGTCACCTCTAACTGCGGAAATAACGTTTGTACCACCTTTGATTTTAACTGCCACAAGATAGCTCAGCGGACCGTCTGCAACAGTAGCGAGAGAGCCGTTATTCTTGTACGCAGCATCCGGGTGTCTGTAGAACAGTACATACGAGCCCGCCTTGACAGACATACCATCCTCTACACTTTCACGGGTAGTGGTGTTGTTAAGAGTGAGTCTGTATGTGCGGTCCTCTTCGGGTTCTTCATAGTCTGTGTAATATGATGTCAATTTGGGCCAGTCAAGGAGCAGGCCCTTATAATCATAATCCGTGGAATTCAATGTGAGACTCTGGGTGGGGGTGGTTGCATATTTACCGCTTTCCACCGCCACTCTGCCATACATCAGAAGATTATTAAGAGTATCGTTGCCGTACTCAGCCAGAAGCGGTACTGTGCTTATAGTACCGGGGGTGTTGTTGAATACGTACATCTTGGTGTTGCCGCCGGAAGTATAATAAGCGGATTCAACATCTGCATGACCAAGACTTACCTTCATAGTATTGCCTGTGGGTGACAATACCCTGAAACCAACTCCGCTGTCTGTAATCTCTGTCACCACGCCTGAATAATCGTTTGTTTCCAACGGGGGTGTGTTAAGGGTGTTGCTGGGAGATGTGGCTTTGCCAAGGGCTGCCAGTTTGTTGTCTCCTGCATGCCACAGATATTTAGACGAATTGTAGAAATCCGCAAGGCCTTTTCCGCTACGGAGGAGCTTAACACCGGGGTTGGATCTGGCATTGACGGTGTTAGCTGAAACATATGAAGACGCGGTGTATTTACCGTCTATACGCCAAACCGCTATACCGGGAACTGAACACCACGGCTTAAAGCCCTCGTCAAATCCGGTGTGTTGTCTGTTCTCAATGAGGAAATACTCGTTATCTGCAAGACTGTTTACCTTGATGAGTTTATAGCCGTCGCCGTCTGTGTGCCACGACTCCAGATCATAGACACCCGTATTGGTGGCATCTACCTCAAGGAGGTCTTCTGCATCATACCAACCAAGATAATACTTGCTCCACGCGTCAAGATGGGTAGGACGGCTACCGCTGGCTACACTTGTGCTTCTTCTGCCCCATGAGCCGTGATTCATAAGACTCAACGCACTTATATCACTATAGTCCGTATCTCCCGAGGGGTTGTACAAATCGGGAAGTTTGCAGACAAGATGTCCCAACTCGTGACAGAATACACCGAGCTGAGAAGCAGTGTCCTTGTTATTGTTATAGTCTCTGCTACCTACCATAATGTATCCGGAGGAGCTGGTGCAAACCTTAACACCATCAAGGGACATGGCATAACCGGACGCAAGGTAAGTCTTGTGTGCCCATGTAGCAGGAGACGGCGTATTACCCGACATCTCATAACCGGGCATAAAGAAGCATATTGACATATCGCTGTTTGCAAGAGTTGTTTTGCCATTGGAAAATTTGGATATATCTATGTAAGGATCCAATGCCGCCAGAATCTTCTTTGCATGAGTATTGGATGTACCCTGACCGAAATTGCCGTTGGGGTGATTGCCCTCTACCCTTACCCTAATAATACCACTGGCAAACACGCCGTAGGTGTCGGTTGTATCGTCATCAGTTATAGGCATGCCATCGGCTGCAGAGGTGCCGATATCATCGGAGTTGAATGCAGGCACAAAAGTCAATCTGCCACCTGAAACCTCTTTATAATAATTGGCTACACTGAGAACGCCGCTTTTCTGAGAAAAGAAGGTCTTATCAAAAAGGTCTGTAGTCCACATATCAGGCAACGTGCAGTTGTCATATTCGGGGATTACTATCAAAAGGCGTTGCTCAAAGATTGAGGGAGTATCTTCCGAGGAAGCAAAAACCGCATCTTCTTCACCTGCATCATGGGCAACACCACGGAAGATGCCGGAGAAAGCCTCCACCTCATCAACGTCCTCACCGGGATCCTCGTCAAAATTATTGACTACCCTGTCGGGAACGTTATAACCCTTAACCGCGTTGGCGGGGCGACCATTCTGCGAAGGAGCAGAAAAGGTCTCCTCATCAGATGTGTCGGCAGTCACATAGCGGAGAGTGCCGTCCTCGTCACTGGTGAGGATATAGCCGTCCTCGTCACCCACAAAGTTGTAGAACTCATCACCCCACATACGAGCGTAAATCACGCTGCCGTCAGGCTGTACGTGCTCAAAAAGCTCCGGCTTGGCAGGTACTGCAAATACTACGGTGGATGCTAAAACCGCACCGATACATACTGCAAGAGTAAGTCCTTTCCTGATAATATTCTTCATATAAAATCAACTCCCAAAAAGTATATTTACAAGGTATAATCCGTCACTACTATTTTACCAAATCTGCGCCAATCAAACAATATCCCGTTTTTGCTTTTTTGCATAAAAAAAGCAGGCGAAATCGTCTGCTTTTTGTGTTTTGAATTAACAAAGATGAATTACTCCCACTCGATTGTGCCGACAGGCTTGGGAGTGAGGTCTAAGAGGACACGGTTGATGCCTTCTACCTCGGCGGTGATACGGTTTGTTATCTTATGGAGGATATCATAGGGGATTTCCTCGATAGTGGCTGTCATCGCGTCGGTAGTATTGACTGCGCGGATGATTGCGGGCCAGCCTTCGTATCTCTTATCATCTCTTACGCCTACGCTCTTCATATCGGGAACGGCGATGAAATACTGCCAAACCGTCTTGGCAAGACCGCAGTTATCAAACTCTTCTCTTAAGATTGCATCTGCCTCACGGAGAGCGTTCAATCTGTCACGGGTGATAGCACCGAGGCAACGAACACCGAGACCGGGACCGGGGAAGGGCTGACGGTCAACCATTGAAGAAGGAAGACCCAATGCCTTACCAACCACGCGAACCTCGTCTTTATAAAGGAGGCGTACGGGCTCAACAAGTTCAAACTGCATATCCTCGGGCAAACCGCCTACATTATGATGGGCTTTAACGCCGTCACTTTCCAAAATATCAGGGTAGATTGTACCCTGTGCAAGGAAGGAAATACCCTCTAATTTACGGGCTTCTTCATCAAACACCTTAATAAACTCGCCGCCGATAATCTTGCGCTTCTTCTCGGGCTCTGCTACGCCATCAAGAAGGTCAAGGAATCTGTCAGTTGCGTCGATATAGATGAGGTTGGCATCGAGTTTATTACGGAATACCTCGATAACCTGCTCACTCTCACCCTTACGCATAAGGCCGTGATTAACGTGAACACACACGAGCTGTTTGCCGATAGCTTTTATCAAAAGTGCCGCAACAACGGATGAGTCAACACCGCCTGAAAGAGCGAGGAGAACCTTTTTATCTCCTACTTGTGCACGAACTTCTGCCACCTGCTCTGCAATGAACTTATCTGCAAGCTCGGGGGTGGTGATGCGTTCCATTGAATCGGGACGTACATTATTAAGCATTGTTATTCCTCCCATATAATGTCGAATTTTATAATAAATATTATAATACAATAAAAGTGACAAAGTCAATATTTTTGACTTGTCCCTTTCAATTATTTTTCATTTATATTTTCTATCTGCCAGTCAATCGGGGATTTGCCCAGGCGGGTAAGGATATCGTTTGCCTTTACAAAGTGATTGCAACCAAAGAAACCTCTATATGCAGAAAGGGGACTGGGATGAGGCGCCTCAAGGATAAAATGCCTTGAAGAGTCTATCATCTCCGTCTTACGTCTTGCATTGGAGCCCCAGAGCATAAATATAATCGGCTCTGCCCTATCACTCAATTTACGGATAACGTTATCGGTGAAGGTCTGCCAGCCTGCCTGGGAATGAGAGTTGGCATTGGCTCTGCGGACTGTGAGAGTGGTGTTAAGAAGCAATACGCCCTGCTCTGCCCACTTCACGAGATAGCCGTTATCCGGAATAAAGCAACCCAGGGAATCCTGAAGTTCTTTATACATATTCTGAAGTGACGGGGGTGTGGGAACACCGGGACGAACGGAAAACGCCATACCATGCGCCTGATTGGGCTCGTGGTATGGATCCTGACCTAATATGACCACCTTGACATCGTTATAGTCGGTAGTCTTAAAGGCGTTGTAAATATCATACATCGGGGGATAAATCTCGTATCTTGAATACTCGGATTTGAGAAATTCCCTGAGTTTGAGATAGTAGTCCTTACCAAATTCATCTGCGAGGATACCATCCCAGCTATTGCCGAAATGTATCATACAATCACTCCGATTATTTATTACGTGCCTTGGCACGAAGGGATTTATCAAGAATCTTTTTCCTTATACGCAGGCTCTCGGGAGTAACCTCCAGAAGTTCGTCATCTGCGAGGAATTCTATACAGTTCTCAAGTGACATCTGGATAGGAGGAACCAGCTTCAAAGCGTCGTCAGAGCCGGCAGCACGGGTGTTGGTAACGTGCTTTTTCTTGCACACGTTAACCTCTATATCCCCGGACTTGGCGTTCTCACCTACTACCATACCTGCATACACCTTCTCTCCTGCACCGAGGAAGAGAGAGCCTCTCTCCTGTGCATTGAAAAGGCCATACACGATAGTCTCACCGTCTTCAAAGGCGATAAGTGAGCCTCTGGAACGGGATACAATCTCGCCCTTATACTCCTCATAACCTTCAAGGACGTGGTTCATAACACCGTTACCCCTTGTATCCGTCATAAGTTCGGAACGATAGCCGATAAGGCTTCTGGAGGGGATGGTGAATTCTATTCTGGTAAAGCCACCCGCAGGGTCAGCAGCCATATTGATCATCTGCGCCTTGCGGTTGCTGAGTTTATCGATTACTGTGCCCACGTATTCCTCGGGCACGTCTATATAGAGGAGTTCCATAGGTTCCATCACCTTGCCATCGATTATCTTATTGATAACCTCAGGCTTGGACACCTGGAATTCATATCCCTCACGGCGCATTGTCTCGATAAGGATTGAAAGGTGGAGTTCGCCTCTGCCTGACACCTTGAAGCAATCTGCAGAATCGGTCTCCTCTACTTTAAGGCTTACGTTGGTAGCAGTCTCTTTAAACAATCTGTCACGGACATGACGGGAGGTGACAAACTTACCCTCTCTGCCTGCAAAGGGGGAGTTATTAACGAGGAAGTTCATAGAAACCGTAGGCTCGTCAATATCCACGAAGGGCAAGGGCTCGGGGCAGTTCACATCACACACCGTCTCACCGATATTGATATCGGCGACACCTGCCAGAGTGATAATATCACCTACTGTGGAAGACTCTACCTCTATCTTTTTAAGACCGTCATACTGATACATCTTGGTAATACGTATGGGGGAAGTGGTGCCGTCTTTACGGCAGATAATCGCCTGCTGACCCGTCTTAACCGTACCACGCTCTACCCTGCCGATTGCCATGGCGCCCACGTACTCATCGTGGTCGATATTGGAGATGAGTATCTGCACGGGTTCTGTGCTATCACCCTCAGGAGCGGGAACGTGCTCTATAATGGCATCAAACAATGGATTGATGGTGCCATCGTGATTCTCAGGGGAAAGGGATGCAAATCCGTCTCTGCCGGAAGCATATATAACGGGGGCGTTGAACTGATCGTCGGTGGCTTCAAGCTCCAAAAACAGTTCGAGCACTTCGTCAACCACCTCATAGGGTCTTGCATTGGGGCGGTCTACCTTATTGACTACTATAATAGGTTTAAGGCCCAATGTGAGCGCCTTTTTAAGCACGAATCTGGTCTGGGGCATACAACCCTCAAAAGCATCAACCAAGATAAGTACACCGTCAACCATCTTGAGCACTCGCTCTACCTCACCACCGAAGTCCGCATGGCCGGGGGTGTCAACTATATTTATCCTGATGCCATTATGCACGAGGGATGTGGTCTTGGAAAGGATGGTGATACCCCTCTCCCTCTCAAGATCATTACTGTCCATCACTCGCTCTGCCACCTGCTGATTCTCCCTGAAGATACTGCTCTGCTTAAGCAGGGCATCCACCAGGGTGGTCTTGCCGTGGTCAACGTGGGCAATTATGGCAACATTTCTCAAATCTTCTCTTATATTCATCAGCTATCCGCCTCACAAAAATTTACAAATTAAAAAGCCCCCATTAAGTTATAAATGGAGGCCTTTGACACAACAAAATTATTTGTCCATGCCGTATTTCTTTCTGAATTTCTCTACTCTACCACCTGTATCAACAAGCTTCTGCTTGCCTGTGTAGAAAGGATGGCATTTGGAGCAAACTTCGACATTGATTGTCTCTCTTGTGGACTTTGTCTCAAATGTTTCACCGCAAGCGCACTTTACAGTAGCTGTCTTGTAATCGGGATGTATTCCTTCTCTCATGTATCATTCACCTCTTTCATCAGAGTTAATTCACGTTATCATTTATAACCTAAGACATTATATCACAGGTTTTTTTGATTTGCAAGTATTTTTTTATTATTTTTTGAGGGCTACTACTACCTTGCGGTGGATGCCCTGTCCTACAGAATAGGTTGTCACCTTTTCGTTGCTCTGCAATGTGGAGTGGATTACACGTCTCTCATATGCAGTCATAGGCTCAAAAGTGAAACTTCTGCGGGATTTAACAACGTTGTTTGCTACGCGGTTGCTGAGGGCTCTGAGCGCCTCAATACGCTTCTCACGGTAGTTCTCGCTATCGAGATATACCTTGGGAGCTTTTGCATTATTTCTGGCAAGAGAAAGGGATGCAAGGTGCTGGAGCGCGGTGATGGTCTCACCTCTTTTACCAATGATAAGGCCTGTGTTTGCACCTGTGATGTCAACGCTTACCGCATCACCCTCTTCAAAGGATTCAATCTTGCCTTCTGCCTTAACATCTATACCTGCAAGGTCGAAAAGGCCGTTGAGGAATTCTACTACATTGGTAACGTCACCCTCTGTGCACTCGGTGTCTTTCTTAACCGCTTTCTTAACGGGAGCGGGTGTGGGGATTACTTCTTCAACAGTATCCTCTACACTCTCTGCCTCGTCATCTTCTGTCTTGATTGTCACTCTTACCTTGGCAAGCTTACTGCCCAGGCCAAACACACCCTTGGAGGGAGTGTCAATAATCTCTATCTTAACATCGTCGATATCAACGCCGAGTTCGTCAAGAGCGTTCTTTATAGCAAGGTCAACTGTCTTGCCTGACATCTCTATCGTATTCATAATATCAACCTTTCTTATGTCTCTGTCGTTTGCTTGCTTCCTTCTGGGCTTTCAGCTCGTCAAGCTCGGCAAACTCGCCCTTGAGCTTCTTGGAATAGTATCCGTTCAAAAGCAAGGTCTGTGCCAAGGAAACCACGTTACTGATTGTCCAGTAAAGTCCCAATGCTGCAGGGAATGAAAATGCGATCCAGCCTGTCATGATAGGCATGAAATATGTCATAGTCTTCATGGCGGAATCGCCGGCAGGTGCCTCGGGCTTTGCCTCGGGATTGAGAACTCGGGTGGGTTTAGCATCCTCCTTCTCTTCCTTCTTGCCCTGACCGCTTACCCAGGTGGTAACCTTGCTGGTAAGGAATGTGGTAGCTGCTGCCAATATGGGAACGAGCCAGAGCCAGTCTATATTGGTAAACTGGGGTGTGGCAGAGAGGTCAAGACCGAGGAAATCAAAATTAACAAGATCCTTCGCCTTGGCAATTGCAATCTCTACCTGAGGGCTCTTTGTAAGTGCAAGTTCTGTCATAAGAGCGTCTATCTGGTCTTTACCATAACGAAGCATATAGGTAAGGGGCTGATAGATTACTCTATACAAACCAAAAAGAATGGGAAGCTGAATCAGCATAGGCAAGCATCCGCCCATGGGGGATACGCCGTATTCTTTATAAAGCTTCATGGTCTCTTCGGAGAGTTTGTTCTTATCGTTTGCGTATTTCTTCTGGAGTTCTGCCATCTTGGGCTGAACCATCTGCATTCTTGTGGTGGATTTCTGCTGTTTCAGATTAAGGGGCAGAAGCAACAGCTTGATCGCTACGGTAAACACTATAAGCGACCAGCCGTAATTCTGAACAAAACCATAAACAAAATCAAGAATCCAACCCAAGGGATATACAATTAAAGTACGGAACATAACGTCCTCCTTATTTTAACGGATCATACCCGCTCCCACCGAATGGGTGGCAACGCAATATTCTGCGAAGGGCAAGGTATGTCCCCTTGATTGCACCGTATTTCTCGATTGCCTCAATAGCATACTCAGAACAGGTTGGCGTATATCTGCAACAACTTCTCTTATACGGAGATATCTCACGTCTGTAAAAGCGTATTGCACCGATTAAAAATCCTTTGATATCTTACGCCCTCCCGTCGTCTGTATCGGTAGTCTTAACTATTAATCCTGTGGTATAGGCACAGTATCGCATAGAGGAGCACACCTTATCAAAAGGCGCTGTGCCAATGCGTCCCCTCGCCACTACGATTATGTTGTGACCCTTTGAAACATCCCCCGCAAAGGTCAATCTATACGCCTCGCGGATGATACGCTTTGCACGGTTGCGGTCATGGGCTTTGCCGATGTCTTTGGAAACCGTTATACCGAGTCGGTTATACACCGAGCCGTTTTCCTCAACATAAAAAACGAACCAGGGCGTAACCACCTTGGCACCTTTTCTGTATGCAGATACGAAATCACGATTCTCTTTAACGGTATTCTTCAATTCAAATCCCATCCCGTGTCCTGAAAGTTAGAAAAAGACCACACGCAATATGTGGCCTTTCGAGTAGACTGTATTTTATGCAGACAATACCTTTCTGCCCTTTAATCTTCTTCTCGCTAATACCTTTCTTCCGTTAGCAGTGCTCATTCTGCTTCTGAATCCGTGTACTTTCTTTCTGTGACGTACATTAGGCTGATATGTTCTTTTCATACATTACACCTCCTTCAAAAAACTACGATGTGCTGTGTAAGGCGAGCACAAACGCCGTATGCTATCATAAAAACATAACTAATTATACAATATGAATTCGCCTTTGTCAACATTTTTTTATTCTTTTTTTATACGACGTTTTTCTGCTTACATATTTACATTGATGTATATGCGTGATATAATAAGTAGATAAAATATTTCTTGGTAATATCTGAAAGGTGGATTTTAATGAAAAGGAAATTTCTTGCGTCTATCCTGGCAATGTGCGTTTGTATAGCATCTGCAGGATTTGCAACGCCTCATTCTGTATCAGCAGCTGCTGAAACTTATGGTGATTTTGAATACAACGTATCAGAAGGAGAAGTAACTATTACAGATTTTGTTGGTTCATCACATACCACAGATATAATCATCCCTTCTGAAATAAATGGTTATCCCGTCACCACCATCGGCGAGCGCGCTTTCATAAGTTGTTATAATCTTGAAAGCATCGAAATCCCCGACAGTGTAATCACCATAGGTAAATATGCTTTTGCCGCTTGTGAATCCCTCAAAAGCATCAAAATACCCGATAGTGTAACAACTATTGGCGAAGAAGCATTTGGGGAATGTTCCAGCCTTGAAAACATACAAATTCCCGACAGTATAACTTCAATAGGCCGGTGGGCATTTTATAATACGGCTTATTACGATGATGAAACCAATTGGGCAGACGGAGTATTATACATAGGAAATCATCTGATAAAAGCAGATCGGGACTTATCCGGACAATACATCATACCCGACGGTATAAAAACCATAGGCAATTATGCATTCGAAGATTGTCGCGACCTTGAAGGCATCGAAATCCCTGACAGCGTAACTGCCATTGGCGATTACGCATTTTCATGGTGTAACAGCATTGAAAGCATAAACCTTGGCAATGGTATAACCACCATTGGAAAATGGGCATTTGTGCACTGCGAAAGTATTAGTAGCCTCGAAATCCCGGACAATCTGTCCACCATTGGCGAGAGGGCATTTTATTATTGCAAAAAACTTGAAAGCATTACAATCCCGGAAAGTGTAACTACAATTGGCAATATGGCGTTTGCGTCTTGCCGTTCCCTCGAGAGTGTCAATGTCGATACAAACAATGCAAATTTTGCATCAGAAGATGGTGTGCTGTTCAACAAAAACAAAACCACACTAATTGTATATCCTCCCTACAAAACGGATATATCATACATAATTCCCAACAGTGTAACTTCAATTGGCGACATGGCGTTTTACTACTGTAAAAAACTTAAAAGTATTACGATCCCGGAAAGTGTAACTACATTCGGCGAAAGTGCACTTGAAGGTTGCTACCTTCTCGAAAGCATTGATGTCGATACAAACAATGTGAATTTTACATCAGAGAATGGTGTGCTGTTCAATAAAAACATAACTACATTATTTATATATCCTTCCAGTAAAGCGGATACAGAATATACAATTCCTGCCAGTGTTACCGTCATCGACGACAAGGCGTTTGAGGAGTGTTGCGACCTTGAAAGCATCGTAATTCCTGATGGCGTAACAACCATAGGCGATTACGCATTTGCATGGTGCGAAAGTCTTGAAAGCATCCAAATACCTGACAGCATAACCTCCATTGGCGAAGGAGCATTTGAGAATACAGCATATTATAATGATAAAAGCAATTGGACAGACGAAGTATTATACATAGGAAATCATCTTATAATAGCGAACTCCTGGGGACAATATGAAGAATATATTATACCCGATGGTACAAAAACCATAGCAGATTGGGCGTTTTATGAATTTTACGAACTCGAAAGCATTACAATACCCGATAGTGTAACAAACATTGGTAATTATGCATTTGCTTATGTTGATGGTCTTACCAATATAATCTTAGGCAACGGCGTAACTGCCATCGGCGAAGGGGCATTTGAAGGTTGCTATGCTGAAAGTATTGAAATCCCTGACAGCGTAACCTCCATTGGTGAAAGTGCTTTTGCTTATTGTGATGACCTTACAAACGTAACCATAGGCAACGGTGTAACCACCATTGGCAATCGTGCATTTGCATCGTGTGGTTACCTTACAAATGTAACCATAGGCAGTGGTGTTAAAACCATTGGCGAAGGTGCATTTGATGATTGTGACGATATTGAGAATGTATATTACAGAGGCTATGAGGAAAAGTGGAACAGCATAGACATCGGTTATGACAACGAGTATCTTACAGAAAACGTCACATTCCTTGGTGGTGATATTTATTCAACAAGCACCACAGTTTCTCCTGACGGGAAGACATTTACCGTATCTGCAGACGACACAGTAATCGGCAAGACGGTAATCCTGGCACTTTATAAAGGTGACTGTCTGTCGGATATGGGCTATGGAGTGTATACATCAGATGCTCTGGAATTTACAACAGATGCAGATTACGACAGAGTGCTGGTATATGTGTGGAACTCCCTTTCTGAAATGAGCTCTGACACAGTTGCAGAACCGGTAAGATAATACAATAAAATACATTGAAAGCAGAGGATGATTCCTCTGCTTTTTCTTTTTGGTTAAATATAAAATTTTATCCCCACCCTTTTATGACAAATTTAACTTATCCCTTTATATTATAATATCCTCTATAAAGGAGGTGCTTTGCCATAAGAACTGCGGTGTATATAGATGCTCTCTTTACGGTGAATTTCATAATTAACTTTCTGCTATTGAACGCAACGGGAAAGATAGTGCGACTTGACTGGTCGGTCAAAAGGGTGCTGGCGGGTGCAGGCGCAGGTGCCATATATTCGGTGGCAATGTTTTTCCCCAATGTGTCGCCCCTATACTCTGCCCTGTCAAAATTCGGGGTGTCGGTGGTGCTGGTGGCGCTATCCTTTAAGATAAAAACCATACGCACCTTTATAAAAACCGTGGCAGTATTCTACGGTGTATCCTTTATATTGGGTGGGGTGTGTATAGGCATATTCTACTTCACGGGAGCAGGTCGGGGCACGGTGATGAGCAACGGGGTATTCTACTTCAATCTGCCTCTGAGGGTGCTTATAATCTCTGCCTTTGCCTCCTATTGTCTTATACGGCTTATGTGGAGAATACAAAGGAGCAACAATATGCGTACATATAAAAGGATAGATATATTCTTCCTAGGCAAAGCGGTATCATTAAGCGGACTTGTGGATACGGGGAATATGCTGTGCGACCCTCTAACCCACACACCTGTGATAATAGCACAATTTGAGAAATTAAAACCCCTTCTGCCTGATAAATTTCAGAGGGCATACTCCTCCACCACTCCCGAGGGATTAATGCTGACGGACACGGGAGAGGAGATGGAAAGTCGGCTTCGACTGATCCCTTTTTCATCTCTTGGGAGTTCAAGGGGGATGCTGATTGGATTCAAACCCGATGGAATTGCTATTGACAAGCGGCAAATCGGCGATATCATAATCGGGATATCACCGGAATCACTGTCTCCTGACGATGAGTACGGCGCACTTATCAATCCTGAAATATTAACTTTGTAGCGGAGGTATCGATATGTATATAATGGAAGCAATCAAAAAAGCGGTGCAGAAAATACGGCTGATAACGATGAAACTTGCGGGGCCTCTCAAGGTGCACTATATCGGTGGGCCATCCACCCTGCCCCCTCCCCTTTCAAAAGAGGAAGAGAAAAAATATATCGACCTGCTCCGCACCAACTCCAAAAAAGCAAGGAGCATACTCATAGAGCACAATCTCAGGCTTGTGGTGTATATTGCAAAGAGGTTTGAGAACACGGGGATATGTGTGGAGGACCTGACCTCTATCGGCACCATCGGGCTTATAAAGGCCATAAATACCTTCAACCCCGACAAGAAAATCAAGCTTGCCTCCTATGCCTCAAGGTGTGTGGAAAATGAGATACTTATGTATCTGCGCAAGAACAACCACCGCAGAGGCGAGCTGTCCATAGACGAGCCATTGAACGTGGACTGGGACGGCAACGAGCTTCTGCTATCTGATATCCTGGGCACCGACGAGGATATGATATACCAGAGTATTGAGGGAGATGTGGACAGGGAGTTGCTTATTATCGCCATGGAGAAGTTATCCGACAGGGAAAAGCAGATAATGGAGATGCGCTTCGGCATTAGCGGTCAAATGCAGAAAACCCAGAAGGAAGTAGCCGACCTGATGGGGATTTCCCAGTCATATATATCCCGTCTGGAAAAGAAAATAATCAGCCGTCTCAAGCGGGATATACTGAAGATGATATAAAATTTGCAAAATATACTTGACAAAAGGAAATAACAGTGGTACACTTGTCAAGTAAATCGCTTTACAGTGGTGGTGAGCAAATGAAAAATCTCGATTTTGTATATTTACTCGACTTCTACGGCGGAATCTTAAGTGAACGCCAGAGGGAGCTTATGACACTGTATTATGATGATGACCTGTCGTTGGCAGAGATTGCCGATATCGCAGGTATCAGCCGTCAGGGTGCCCACGATTTTATAAAGCGTGGCGAGGCGAAGCTCACCGACGCAGAGAAAGCGTTGGGGTTGGTGGCAAGATTCGAGAAAATCAAGGACACCGTATATGAGATAGAACAACTCGCAACCACCTTGGACAGCCAAAGCAGGAAGGGTATTTTACCACTCATTGAAAAGCTTAAGAATCATATGTAGCCGAAAGAGCATAATCCAAACTACGATTTTCGAAGGCGGATTTTCGTTTTCGGATAAAGAAAGGTGGTGGCCAAATGGCTTTTGAAAGTATTTCCGATAAGCTTCAGGAGGTTTTTAAGAAACTCCGTGGCAAAGGAAAGATTACGGAAGCAGATCTCAAGGCTGCCATGCGTGAAGTCAAGCTTGCACTCCTTGAGGCAGACGTTAACTTCAAGGTGGTTAAAGATTTTGTTGCGTCCGTATCGGAAAAGGCAATGGGCAGTGATGTCCTGGACAGCCTCACCCCCGGTCAGCAGGTTATAAAGATTGTTAATGAAGAGCTTACCGCTCTTATGGGTAGTCAGGTATCCAAGATACAGTACTCTTCCAAGTCACCCACCGTTATTATGATGGCAGGTCTTCAGGGTGCCGGTAAGACTACCACTTGTGCAAAGATTGCAAGTGTGCTCAAAAAAGACGGCAAACGCCCTCTTTTGGTCGCCTGTGACGTTTACAGACCCGCCGCGAGACAGCAACTTAAAGTAGTCGGCTCTCAGGTGGATGTGCCTGTTTTCTCCATTGACGATTGCAACAATCCCGTCGAAATTTCCGAAAAGGCAATTTCCCACGCGCGTCTTAATGGCAACGATGTGGTAATCATAGATACCGCAGGCCGACTCCATATAGATGAAGAGCTCATGGGTGAGCTTGAGGATATCAAGACCGCCACAGAGCCCACCGAAATCCTCCTCGTAATAGACGCTATGACAGGTCAGGATGCGGTGAATGTAGCATCATCATTTGACGAAAGACTCACCATTACAGGTACCGTACTCACCAAGATGGACGGCGACACCCGAGGCGGTGCGGCACTGAGTGTCAAAGCGGTGACCGGAAAGCCGATAAAGTTTGCCGGTATGGGCGAGAAACTCACTGATCTTGATTATTTCTATCCCGACCGTATGGCATCGAGAATCCTCGGTATGGGTGATGTGCTCTCCCTTATTGACAAGGCCCAGCAGGCCTTTGATGAGAAAACGGCAATCGAACTTGAAAAGAAGATGCGTGAGCAGACCTACTCTCTGGAGGACTACTTAGATCAGCTCAGGCAGATGAAGAATATGGGTTCTTTGACCGACCTTATCGCTATGATCCCCGGTATGAACCAGAAGGCGCTCAGCGGTATGGATATTGACGAAAGACGACTACTCAGGGTAGAGGCAATCATCACCTCAATGACCAGGGCAGAACGCCTCAAACCCGAAATCATCAACGCTTCAAGAAGAAAGCGTATCGCAGATGGCAGCGGTGTGAAGGTGCAGGATGTAAATATGCTCCTCAAGCAGTTTGATCAGATGCGCAAGATGATGAAGCAGTTTTCCAACCCCAAGAATATGAAACGCCAGATGCGTTCACTTGGAAGATTTATGAGATAACAATTTAAGCATTCGCTTATGTTATATAATTTTATTTATTATTATTTTTCTTTTATCACTCTAAGGAGGTGAAACTAATGGTAAAAATCAGACTTAAGAGAATGGGTGCAAAGAAAGCTCCTTTCTACAGAGTTGTTGTTGCAGACTCCAGATATCCCAGAGACGGCAGATTCATCGATGAGATTGGCACATACAATCCTTTGACAGATCCCGCTACCATCAATATCGACGCAGAAAAAGCAGCAAAATGGCTCAGCAACGGTGCACAGCCCACCGACACAGCAAGAGCTCTTCTCAAAAAGAGCGGTGTGTTACAATAATCGTGCAAAGGAGTAATTCAACATGAAAGAATTGCTTGTATACATTGCCAAATCTCTTGTTGATTATCCCGACGATGTTAAGGTTGAACAAAAAGGCACCGAAGACTCTATCGTTTTGGAACTTCATGTTAACGAAAGCGATATGGGTAAGGTAATCGGCAAGCAGGGCAGAATCGCAAAATCTATTCGTTCTGTTATGAAAGCTGCTGCAAGTAAAAACAACGTAAAGGTTTCTGTTGACATAGTCTAATTGACTTTTCAAATAGCACAGCATTCAAATGCTGTGCTATTTGAGGTTTAACAGATATTTTTTGGAGGATGATTTATATGAACAATGATTTCCTCGAAATCGGCAAGATTGTTAACACCCACGCCCTCAGGGGTGCTATGAAAATGGTGGTGTGGGCAGACTCGATTGAAGTAATCGGTGAGTTGGATTCCATATACGGAAGTGACGGCACCAGATACGATATTAAGTCCGTATCCTACAACAAAGACACCGCTATAATTAAATTACACGGAATTGACTCCATTGAGCAGGCAGAGAAGCTCAAGGGTCAGATCCTCTTTGTGCCCAGAGATGCCTTTGACCTACCCGAAGGAGTATACTTCGTGGCAGACCTCATAGGTTGTGATGTGTACGAAAATGATACTTTACTTGGAAAAATAGACGACGTATTCCCCGCAGGCGGATGTGATGTGTACTCCATAAAGGGTGACACCGAAATCCTCTTCCCTGCCCTTAAAGAAAACGTGGTTTCAGTTGATACAGATAACAAAATTATTAAGGTGATAATTCCTGAAGGGTTGCTTGATTGATTTATGATATTCGATATCCTTACCCTCTTTCCCGAAATGTTTGACGGTGTGCTGGGCAGCAGTATGCTGGGCAGAGCGGTGGAAAAAGGGATTTTAGAATTTAATACTGTAAATATCCGTGACTTTGCCGATAACAAGCACAACAGAGTAGATGATGCTCCCTACGGCGGAGGCAGGGGTATGGTGATGCAGGCTCCTCCCATATACAGTGCCTTCCAAAGCATTGTGGACAAAAGGGGTATAAAGCCTCATCTTATCTATATGTCACCCAAGGGCAAGACCCTCACACAGAAAGATGCCATCCGTCTGTCAAAGCTTAATTGTGTGACTATACTGTGTGGTCATTATGAGGGGGTTGACCAGAGGATATTAGACGAGATTGTGGACGAGGAAATCTCTATCGGCGATTATGTGTTGACCGGTGGTGAACTTCCTGCCATGGTGCTTATAGACTCCATCAGCCGTATGATTGAGGGCGTACTTTCCAACGAGGACAGTTTCACCGACGAATCCCACTTCAACGGGCTTCTTGAATATCCCCAATACACCAGACCTTACGAATTCCACGGGGTTTGTGTGCCGGATGTGCTGATGTCGGGCAATCATGCCAACATAGCCAAATGGCGCAGAGAGAAATCCCTTGAAATCACCGAGAAATTAAGACCTGATATGCTGAAAGGAACAGATGAAAATGACGATTAAACGCATATACATCAAAAGTTTTGGCAAATTGAAGGACAAAGAATACATATTGGATAATGGGCTGAATGTGATATTCGGCAACAATGAATCGGGCAAGAGTACATTTCTTGCCTTTATTCGCTTTATGCTCTATGGTGCAAAGAAGCAGAGGGGAAAGGAACTTTCCTTCCGTGACAAGTACACCCCCTGGGATGGGGATAACATGGAGGGCGAGATTGTATACACCCATGGCGAAGCAGAGTATGCCCTCTCCCGCTTTATATCCGCATCAGGCAGGAAGACCGAACTTAAGCTCATCAACAAATCCACAGGTGAAGAAGTGCCTCTCACAACTGACGAGGTGGGCGCAGAGGTTTTCGGCCTTAGCGAGACCACCTTCTTAAAGACTATGTTTATCTCCGCCGAGGGCACACAGATTGATTCTGACGGGGATACTTTAGCCAAGATATCTAATGTGTCTCAAACAGGTGATGAGGGGGCATCCTATCAGGAAGTGTCATCACGTCTTAAAGAGATGGTGTCCAATTTAGATTCCAGACGTGGCAGTGCGGTCATCCCCAACTTAAAATCTGCTATTGAAACAAAATCTGCAGAGAAATCAAATCTGGAAGCTCTCCGCCTCAATGCAGACGCCATGGCACATAGACAGACGGAAGTGGAAAGTCAGCTGGACACCGCCCTTAAAGAGAAGATAAATCTGGAAAAAACACTGGATAAGATCAAAGAACAGAAGGATTACCTTGCATACAAAAAAGCTGAGGACAAGATGAAAAACGCCTCCGCAGAGTATGAGAGAGCCAAATCCGATGCAGAACTTATGGGCGACAGCGGAACAGATATTATAAAGGATATCACCCCCGTGGATGAAGCGATAATATTAGCTGATGCCACCGCACAGAATGTAGCCGACCAGATGGAGCAGATGCTTCTTGAGCAAAAGAGCAATACCGCTAAAGTGTGGGGAATTATATGCGCAGTAATAGGTGTGGCATTTATTGCCTCCGCCTTTTTTGTGCATTTCCTTATGGCTTTGGGTGTGTTGGTGTTTGGCGGGGGGTCTTTCTTCTGCTTCAAATCCGCAAGTAAGATGTCTAAAAAAGCGGTTGAAGTATCATTAAGAGCAAAAGAGACCGAGGACAAGAGAACCTCCGTCCTTGCCAAATACGGTTTGGAGAGTGCCGAGCATTACAGACAACTCAAACGTACCATGGCAGACACCGCCTCAAAGGCAGACCTTATAAAATCCAAGGTGGACATGGCAAAGAAAGTGTTTGACGAGGCGAAGGCAGATTTTGATGCTCTGTCTGCCGAGTTGGTATCAAAATATGGCGATATCTCTGCCCTTACCCCCGAGAGTATAGACGCTACAGAGTGGGAAGTATCTTCAAAGATACAGTCTGTCGGCACCGATATCCTGCGCCTTACTGCAGAGAATGCAAAGATGAAGGTGGAGGCAGATAAATTAAGCGGTATTACAGAGAAAATCAATCAGCTCGCCTGCGAGATTGAAGAGATTGAAGCAAAGCTTAAAGATGCCGAGGAAGAAAAACGTGTGATTGAACTTGCATCAGGGATTTTGGATGAATCCTATGAGGAAATCAAGAGCAATTTTGCACCGAAGCTTGCCCAGGCTACAGAGAGAATCTTCAACGCCTTGACCGGCGGAAAACACGGCGAAATCACGGTAAACGACAAGTTTGAAATTAACATCCGCCACGAAGGCCGATACGAAAATTCAAATTATTTCAGCTCAGGTACAATTCAACAGTTGTATTTTTCATTAAGATTAGGTATAATAGAGATGATAGCGGAAAATCTCCCCTTGTTCATTGACGATGCTTTCATTACATACGATGACGAACGTTTCGCCGAGGGAGTGAAGTTCTTAAAAGAATACTCTGCTTCAAACCAGATAGTATTTACCACCTGCCATAGCCGCGAGAAGGATATGCCGGGTGCAAAATTAACAGAGTTTTAACGGAGGTGTTTTGATTTATGGCAAATGCAAGTGTAGAGTTTTTGAAGGGCAGTGTGTCCATTGACAACGAAGCAATCGCACAGATTTGCGGTGTTATCACCACAAGTTGCTATGGTGTGGTTGGTATGGCATACAGTTCCAAGTCAAAGGGTATCGTTTCCTTGCTTGTAAAAGACAAAATCTCCAAGGGTGTAGATGTTTTCGTTTCACCTGACAAGAAAATCAGTGTTGATATCCACATCATAGTAGAATACGGCGTTAATATCCAGACTATAAGCGACAGTATTATCAGCAATGTGAGATATCATCTCGAATATATGACAGGTCTTGAGATTGACCGTGTCAATGTGTATGTTGACGGAACAAGAGTACGCGAATAAGAGGTGATACCGTGATAGAAATTTTAACAGGGCAGTTACTTGCCGATATGATTATATCCGGCAGTAATAACCTTGCAAACAAAAAAACCGAAATCGACGATCTTAACGTGTTCCCCGTTCCTGACGGTGACACGGGTACAAATATGTCACTTACAATGATCTCTTGCACCGAGGAAGTTAACTCTGCAAGAGACAAGGGCATAGGCGTGGTTGCCAAGACTCTTTCTTCTGCTACACTCAGGGGAGCAAGAGGTAACTCCGGCGTTATCACAAGCCAGCTTATGCGAGGCATTGCGAAGTGTTTTGCCAATATGGAAAGCTGTGGCAAGGCAGAGTTTGCCGAGGCAATGAAACTTGCCTGCGAGTCTGCTTATGCGGCAGTTATGAAGCCCATTGAGGGTACTATACTTACAGTTGCAAGGGGTATCGCAGAATCCGCCGTTGCAAATGCCGAGAGCGCAGAGGATATCCTCGCACTTCTCACCATTTGTGTAAAAGACGGTAATGAAGCATTGAACCGCACCCCCGAGATGTTGCCTCAGCTCAAGCAGGCAGGGGTGGTAGATGCGGGCGGTAAGGGCCTTATCTGCTTCTGGGAAGGCGCTCTTGCCTACCTTGAAACAGGCAAAATCATCGAAAGAACAGACGCTCCTGCAGAGACTGCACCCAAAGCAGAATTTGAAACCGACGAGGAGATTAAATTCAGCTACTGCACTGAATTCCTCATTCATAAATCAAATCCCAAAGCGGATGTGTTCAAATACAAGACACGTATCGAAAGATGCGGTGACTGTATGGTGGTTATTGAGGATGATGACATCATCAAGACCCACATCCACACCAACGAGCCCAATGTCGTTCTCGGCGAAGCACTCAAGCTCGGCGAACTTTCAAAGATCAAGATCGATAATATGAAGATTCAGCACGAGAACAAGGTGGTATCCGAGAAGGAAGTGGCTAACGAATCTGCCAAAGAGCCTACCCCACCCTCAAAATACGGTTTCATCTCTGTTGCCGTGGGTGATGGCATAGTAAATACCATGACCGAGCTTGGCATTGACATCATCATCGAGGGCGGTCAGACAATGAACCCCAGCGCCGAGGATATTTTGAACGCCATTGAAAAGCTCAATGCGGAGAATATCTTTGTATTCCCCAACAACAAAAACGTTATCCTCTCTGCCGAACAGGCAAAGAACCTTACGGAAAAAAACGTAATTGTGCTTCCCACCAAGAGCATCACTCAGGCAATCTCCTGTATGATTGTATTTGATGAGGATGAGGACGTGGAAGAAAATATTGATATTTTCAACGAAACAATCGCAGGAGTACGCACAGGTCAGATTACCTATGCGGTGAGAAATACCGTGATTGACGGGCAGAAAATCAAGCAGGGAGATATATTGGGTATCGTAGATGGCAAACTCACAATCGCCAAAAAGACAATATCTGCCGCTTTCTTTGCTACCGTTGATGCTGTAATCGGTGACGGAGCAGATAACATCACCATCTTCTATGGCAGAGACGTTGTCGAAAAAGACCTTGAAGAGATCAAGGCAAAGCTTGATAAAAAGTATGGCGACTATGACATATCCGTACAGTACGGCGGTCAGAACGTTTATTACTACATCATATCAGCAGAATAAATATGCAAAAAGAGACTCTTCACAGAGTCTCTTTTTTGTATGTATTGAAAGTTATAAAATTATATAGTATAATATAAACGCAGATATTTTATTGAAGTGAGGGTTGAAAATTGAAAAACAATCTCATCCGCTACATAAATAAGCATCCGCATCAAAAGAAAATCGCAAAGGTGTTTCTTAAATTTATAAAAGATGATGTCCCCGGGCTCACCGCAGAGCTTACATTCTATCTTATGACATCGTTTTTTCCCTTTGCTATACTGCTTCTTTCAATAATAAGCTTTACCCCTCTATCAGCAGAGGACACCATATACCGGCTGTTTTCGGCTCTACCTCAGGAGACTTACCGGATAATCTTCAACCTGCTCACCAGCATTACCGTAAGTCCTACCGTGACCGTAATAAGCGCACTGCTCGCTATGTGGTCCATGTCGGGAGCAGTTTCTGCCATAAGCAAAGGCCTCAACCGTATATACGGCACAACTGAGACGAGAAATCAATTCCTTATACGCAGTATCGGTGCTCTGTTCGCCTTTGTTCTTGCATTGACCATCGTCCTTGCCTTTGGCACGCTTATCCTTGGCAACATCATAGGTTTGCTTATATCAAAGTTTTTCCCGTCATTCAATACGCTGTGGCATCTGCTCCGTATAGTGTTTATGCTTTTTGTGATGTTCAGTGTGTTTGCATCTCTCTACAAATTTTTGCCCGACAAAAAACTCCGTTACAGAGACGTATTCCCCGCAGCGATCATGACAACTCTGCTCTGGAGCTCATCTTCCATCGTTTTTTCATTCTATATTGACAACTTCTCCAAACACCACATCCTTTATGGATCACTCGCCGGTGTGCTTGTCCTTGTGACATGGCTTTATATGACAAGTTTCATAATCTTTTCGGGCGGCGTGTTCAACGCCATGCTCCATTCCAGAAAGAACAAAAATCAATCTGAATGATACATTAAGAATCCATAAGCGCTCCCCTCAATGTATCCTCAACAATATCATCAAGGGTGCAGGGAGTCACAAGACCCGACTTAAGGCCGTCGATAAATTCGACGGCTTTTTGTTTTGAGAAAAACAGGTCTTCCGCCTTTGCCGTCTCTATTAGTTTGTTTTTGTCAGACATATTTATTTCCACGCCATAGCTCAGGTAATTAATACCGCTTCCTTCAAAGGGAGTCTCCTTAATCAGGAGTGAATATTCTATGTATCTCTCCTCATTACTCTCCTCTATGGTAATCCTTTCTTTGCCGTAAAGTTCTTTTTTCATAATATCAATCCTTTCTTATTCTTAAAAAGCGAACAGACTCATTATACCTTTGGTCATATTAAAAAGCCACAAATTCCCGCCGACTGTTTTCGACCATTGGGTGGTTCGGATACTGACACGATTGCTTAAGTATAATTCATCTTTTTATGTAAATACTTTCTGTAAAGGAGAGGATATTATGTATGGACCAAGGACAGACCTTGCCATTGAGGCGGCTGCATTATATAACAAAACTGATGAGGAAATCAGCAAGATTGACGGAGTGAAGGTGGAAACCGAGGAATTCGGCGAGATCAAGGTAACCCATGTGGAAGTGACCAACAAAAACGGGGAAAAAGCTATTGGCAAGGAGGTGGGCAACTATATCACCATTGAGTGCCCCGGGATACGATCAGGCGATGAGGAGTCAGTAGCATCTGCTACTAAAATACTGGCAGAGAAATTAAAGAAACTGTTGCCTCCCGATAAGCAGGGGGCTATATTGGTGGTGGGTCTTGGAAACTGGCATGTGACCCCCGATGCTCTTGGACCCAAGGTGGTATCAGGGCTGAAAGTGACAAGGCATTTATTTGAATATGTGCCCGAATACGTTGATAAGGACACCCAATCTGTGTGCGCCATTTCCCCCGGAGTGCTGGGTATAACTGGGATTGAAACCAGTGAAATCATAAAGGGCATTGTGGATATGGTGAAACCCCACGCGATAATTGCCGTTGATGCTTTGGCATCCCGCAGAACTAATCGCATTAGCACCACCATCCAACTTGCCGACACAGGAATCACACCGGGGTCAGGCGTGGGCAACAAGCGTAAGGGACTTAACAAGGAATACCTTGGCGTTCCCGTAATCGCCATTGGTGTACCCACGGTGGTGGATGCGGCAACGGTAGCCAACGATGCCATTGAACTCCTCATAGAAAATATAAGGGCGTCTGCCAAGGATGGATCCGTTATGTCGGGAATTGCTGATACCTTTGATACAGAGTATCGCTATCCACTGATTAAAGAGGTGCTCACTCCTTATGTGGGCGACCTTATTGTCACTCCCAAAGAGGTGGACGGCATAATCGAGGAGGTGTCCTTCATAATCTCCGATGCAGTAAATACCGCCCTTTTTAGCACATCGGACTGATTAAAGCAATGTAATCTCAAGGCATAGCGGTGCATATACATTAGTATCACATCATTTGAAATACACACGGGGTATATATATGCACAGCAAAAGATACAGACTCAAAAGACAAAGGCACTTCAACGCCTTTGTCATAAAAGGCAGGCAGATAGTCACCACTCTTGGCATTATAGTGCTTATTGCGGTGGCAGTTTTCTGCATGCCTTTTCCGTCTGTAAGCGAAAGAGTGCTTTTCAACGCTTTGCACAAGGTGTTGCCCCAAAGTGAAAACAGAGATAAAGCACAAAGCAAAGGCTTTGCCGAAATATTGTCGGACATATATCCTCAAAGGGTGTTGGCAGAGGCCATACCCTTTCTATATCTGACACCGCCCGAGGCAGACGAAGAGTATATACCGCCTCCCGAAGAGAACACTCCCTCCCCTTCCGATACCTCTACCGACATATACCCCATACAGAATGCTCAGGTGATTTCCAAGAACCTATCTCTGCGAAATGAAACTACATACGAGCCTGATATCGGTGCTCTGCTCTCCTCTCCCCTTTCCTTCAAATCCCCCGAGATACTTATTGTGCACACCCACGCATCGGAGTCCTACTCATCAGAGGGCGCTACCGACTATTCCAAGGGAGATTCCGACAGAAGTCTTGATACATCTCTCAATATGGTGAGGGTCGGAGAGGTGTTGGCAAGCGAACTTACCGCAAGGGGGTTTAAGGTGACCCACGCAAGAGATATCAATGATCACCCCTCATACAACCAATCTTACAACCGCACACTGGGAGTGATAGAAAGCCACATAAATGCCAACCCCAATATAGCAATCGTACTGGATGTGCACAGAGATGCCGCTATAAAGAGTGACGGAACGAAGCTGAAATTTACCTCTGTCCAAAACAACGAAACCGTAGCACAGCTGATGATTGTGTGTGGTACTAATCAAAGGGGACTCCCCAACGACAACTGGCAGGAGAACCTCAAATTCGCCCTGCAGATGCAAAGTTATATGGAGACCACCTACCCGGGTCTTGCGCGCCCACTTAATCTCCGTCAGGAGAGATTCAACGGGCACACCACCAAGGGCTCTGTAATAATAGAGGTGGGGTCATCGGGTAACACCCTTGCCGAAGCCATCGGCTCGGCAAAATATCTTGCCGACTCCCTCTCCGCCGTACTTTCCCCCTACAAATAATTCAATGGGTGATTTTCTCATTTGACAAATCATTTCCCTTGTATTATAATTAACTACAATTAAAATATTTTGGGAGGTTTTCGTATGGAAAACAGAGTCTATAATTTTTCCGCAGGGCCATCCGTGCTCCCTACAGAGGTGCTTCAGCAGGCAGCTCAGGAGATGCTCAACTACAACAACTCAGGTATGTCAGTTATGGAAATGAGCCACCGTTCATCCGTATATGACAAAATTATAAAAGATACCGAGTCGGATTTTCGCAAGCTTTTGAATATCCCTGATAATTATAAGGTGCTTTTCCTTCAGGGAGGCGCTTCATTACAGTTTGCAGCTATTCCGCTTAATCTTATGAAAACCGGCAAAGCAGACTACATTGTGTCCGGTCAGTTTTCCGGCAAAGCATTCAAAGAAGCAAAAAAATACGGAGATGTCAGATGTATTGCTTCCTCTGAAGACAGGACTTTCTCCTATATACCCGAAGTTACTTCTGATATGGTAAGAGAGGATGCGGACTATGTACATATCTGCTACAACAACACCATATTCGGCACAAAATTTGCTTCTCTGCCCGATATAGGTGACAAGGTTCTTGTTGCCGATATGTCTTCCTGCATTGCAAGCGAACCCATCGATGTTACCAAATTCGGTGTTATATATGCAGGCGCACAAAAGAACATGGCCCCTGCAGGCCTTACCGTTGTTGTTATCCGCGATGATCTTCTCGGAAATGCCCGTGATGATATCCCCACGGTGATGGACTATAAGGTAATGGCTGATAACGATTCTATGTACAACACTCCTCCCTGCTATTCAATATATATAGCAGGTCTTGTCTACAAGTGGGCACTCTCCAATGGCGGACTTGAGGCAATGAAAGAGAGGAACGAAAAGAAAGCTTCCATCCTGTATGATTATCTTGACAACTCCAAAATGTTCAAGGCAACAGCAGATAAAAAATACCGTTCAATTATGAATGTTTGCTTTGTCACAGGCGACGAAGAGCTGGACAAGAAGTTCTGCAATGAAGCGGCAGAGGCGGGCTTTGTCAATCTTAAGGGACACAGAAGTGTGGGCGGTATGCGAGCAAGCATATACAATGCCATGCCAATTGAAGGCGTAGAGAAGCTCGTTGAGTTTATGAAAAAATTTGAGAAAGATAATTAAAAAGGAAGTAATTCTATGTATAATATACTCACATTAAATAAGATTGCCAAATGCGGTCTTGACAAATTAGATCCTGATCAGTACATAATCTCCGATACATGCGAGGCGCCAGATGGAATAATTCTTCGCAGTTTCAGTATGCACGATATGGAACTCCCTCTCTCGCTGAAAGCGATTGCCAGAGCAGGTGCGGGTGTGAACAATATCCCGATTGACAGCTGCACGGAAAAGGGAATTGTGGTATTCAACACTCCCGGGGCCAACGCCAATGCAGTTAAGGAGCTTTCAATAACCGCTTTGCTCCTTTCCTCAAGAGATATAGTGGGCGGTATCAACTGGACAAAAACCCTTGAAGGCAACAACGAAGCCAACAAACTTGTGGAAAAAGGCAAATCCAATTACGCAGGCCCCGAAATCAAAGGCAAGAAACTCGGTGTGGTCGGCCTTGGTGCTATAGGTGTTATGGTGGCAAATACGGCCTCTTCTCTCGGTATGGATGTGGCGGGATTCGACCCTTATCTTTCTTGTGAATCAGAGCAACAACTTTCAGATCATGTCAAAAGAGTGAATAATATCAATGAACTGGTTTCCACCTGCGATTACATAAGCATCCATGTGCCGCAGAATGATTCCACAAAGGGGATGTTCAACAGGGAACTCTTTTCGATTATGAAAAAGGGCGTAAGAATCATAAATCTTTCAAGAGACGGACTTGTGAATAACACAGATATCAAAGAAGCTATTGAAAGCGGTATTGTTGCGTGTTATGTCACAGACTTCCCCACTGTGGAAACCATCGGTATAGATAAAGTCATCTGTATCCCGCATCTTGGTGCATCCACACCAGAATCAGAAGACAACTGTGCTGAAATGGCTGCGAGGGAAATTGATGCTTTCCTCAGGGACGGCAACATAGTAAACTCCGTAAACTTCCCTAATTGCGAACTTAAAAGGGAGGGAAAATGCCGAATCACTATTCTGCACAAAAGCGATTTAGATATAGGCGAGATTGTTTCTATAATTACCGGAGAATGCGGAACAGAAATCCGCAATATGATAAGCAAAAGTAAAGCAAATAATGCATATACAATTATTGATTGCAACGATGATGTCGCCATTTCCGCAATTACAAAACTTGAGCTGACCGCAGGCGTACTTGGTGTAAGAAAAATATAAATGCGAAAATCCCATACATGATGAATCTTGTATGGGATTTTTTTGTTTTATTCTCATATAATCTTATGAGGTGATTTGATGAGAATAAAAAGGCAATTAGGCATCATCGGAGTTGTTATCCTGATGGTGGCGGTGTATAACCTTTTTAATATACACTCCTTTGAAAAGGCGGTTGACGCCAATCTGTGTACTCAGGTGAAATTGCCCGTTGTAATGTATCACGCATTTATGAATGACCCCTCAAGGCACAACAAATTCGTAATATCTCCCGCCCAATTTGAGGAGGACATCCAATATATCACATCCCTTGGCTATACCCCCATACATATATCAGACCTTGTGGCATTTTGCTATGGTGACGGGGTATTGCCCGAAAAGCCCATAATGATTACTATTGATGACGGATACTACAACAACTATCTCTACGCCTTCCCCATATTACAAAAATACAATGTGAAGGCGGTGATATCCCCCATTATGAAATACAGTGAGCTGTATTCTGCCACGGATGAGAAAAGTGCCTACTACTCCCACATCACATACCCTCAGGGCAGAGAGATGGCGGAGTCGGGGTTGGTGGAATTTCAGAATCACTCCTACGATATGCACAGAGACAAAGGTGAACGATACGGATTAAGGAAGAAGAGTACGGAGACAGACGAGGAATACAAAAAGGCATTGTATGATGACCTTATGCGAGCCCATACCCTTATAACCGATAATTTCGGTGTGCCTCCCCTAGCCCTGTCTATGCCCTTTGGCTCATACGGGTCGGGCCTTGACGAAGTGCTGAACCTTATGGGATACAAGGTGACCCTTTCCAGTGAAGAGGGCATCAATGCCATTTCAAAGGGGTGTACTCTTAAAAATCTCAAGCGGTATAACCGTCCTCACGGCATGAGTTCTGCAGAATTTTACAACAAAATACTGAAATAATATAATAAATAAAAAATATTTGAATTTTTTAGAAATTAACCCTTGACATAACGTCGTCCGTGTGCTAAAATGATTTATGTTCGTAAGCGAGTGTGCTGGAACTGGCAGACAGGCACGTTTGAGGGGCGTGTGTTTATGACGTACGGGTTCAAGTCCCGTCACTCGCATAAAACACCTTGAAGATTCAATATCTTCAAGGTGTTTTTTTGTGTAATCAAAGGGACTTGAACCCTAAGAGGGCACGAGCCGTAGCAAAATAATCCTGTGGATTGTTTTGCAGGCGAGTGGTGCGCAGGCGGGTACTGTGCGAAGCACGGTCGGCAAGCAGGAAAGACGCGAAGCGGATTTGTCCCGTCACTCGCATAAAAAGACCGAAGATAATGATATCTTCGGTCTTTTTATGCGATTTAAGTTAAATAAGATATAACTATTCTTGTTTTTAAGATCCTATCGTAATATAATTTGTAGTATGTATTTCTTCAAAATTCGAATCACGGCCTTTTATACGGAATTCTATTTTGCTAATATCTGCGGCCGTAAGCCCAGAATTTGCCGTAAACAATATAAATGGAGATTGCGATATCTTCCCGGGAGCAAGAACAATTGGCACAGCCGTCCCCGTTAATATGCTAATATCGTTGACATATACATCACTTAAGCTCAACCACATTTCATGATAACTTTTATTTACTATTTTGAGTTGAAGATATGTTGTGTTAACGCCTGCAACATTATATGTTCTCATATACGCCACTCGCAAATAATCATCTTCATAAATTACATTTTCATTCTTCTGTTGCGAATAATATTCCATATCCTCCTGCGAGAATTGATTTTCTTGCGTCATTTCATTCACTGATGTGTTAAAAGCCAATTTAAAAATCAAACTTACAACAACTAATACAACGATTAAAACAACTAAACCCGAACCTATCTTAACCAAGGCGTTAGGGGTTGATGTCCTATTATCATACTGCATTGCAATTCCTCTGGCATCATTGGTTTTCAATTGTAATGTGCCATTAAATTTGTTTATTTTTAAATCAAAACTGATGTTGCTTCTTTCTTCTGTAATATCAACAGTAATTGTCTTCTCACACTTTCCAAACGATACGAAGTTCAATATGTGTCTTCCAAAAGAAATAGGTATTTCAACCGTAGCACCATTTCTCAATTCCCCCACTAAAATGCCATCTACCTCAATTTTAAATGTTTTAAAGAATCCAACTGCAGATGCCTCACGGTTTATAACAATTCTTGCTTCGTTCATTTCAACACATCCTTTAATTAATTTACTTGTGTTCTAAATACGATACTGCGGTGAGTATTCCCGTCATTATACAGCAGGATACCATAGAACTTCCGCCATAGCTTACAAAGGGCAGGGTGATACCCGTTAGGGGTATGAGCTTAATTACACCGCCTACAATGATGAATGTCTGCAAGGCAAAACTTATCACCAGCCCGAAGGTAAGTGCCTTCAGAAACTCGTTTTTAGCCTTTATGCCTATCTTAAATCCACGATAGGAATAGATGAAGTATATAAGAATAATGGCAATACCGGTGAAGATTCCCATCTCCTCACATATAGCGGAGAAGATGAAGTCGGAATGGACTTCGGGGATCAGGTGGGGAGTGCCATTGCCAAGACCCGTGCCGAAATATCCGCCCGAGGTGATAGCAAAAAGGGACTGGGTAATCTGGAATCCCTTGTTTGTGGCATCCGCCCAGGGGTCTAGCCAGGTGACTACCCTTGACCGTATATGATCGGTTAAGAAGTATCCGCCTACAGCACCCACAAGCGCAAGACCGCCATTGATGAGCATAAGACGTTTTGACGTGTCGTATAAAAACATCATCATAAAATACGTGAGGAAGAACACTATTGCCGTGCCCCACTCCTTTTGCAGGAGCAGGAATCCAAGGCAGATGTATACAAATACATTGATGGCTATATCCCTTTTGGGGATGTGCCACACCTCACCTGAGAAAAGGCGATGCTTATCTTTATCCATAGTAAAAAAGCATGCCAGAGCAAACACATAGGTTATCTTTATAAACTCAGAGGGTTGGACAGTCCTTGAGCCGATTTCAATCCAGTTCTTCGAGCCGCCGCGGGTGTCACCGAATATCAGGGTGACCACAAAAAGTCCTATGGACACAAGCACATATATCCACAAAAGTTTATCCCACACTCTCAAAAACCGCATACCGAGATACGTCACAAGGAATACCATTATTCCTATGCAAAACCAGAAAACCTGATTGAACCCAAATTCCGTATCTATACGCAGCAGCATCATAATCCCTATACTTATAAGGATAGATACCATAAGGAACAAATACACATCCCCCATATCCAGCCAATACATAAGGGCATACACGGCGATACTCACCGACATAATGATTGCCCCTGCGTAGAGGATGTTGGGGTCATAAGGAGTCCTGAAAAAGAACAACAGCAAAAACCCCATAAGGTTGAGCAAGAGGAAGTAAAGCATTGGTCTTATACTGAGTTTACCCATTACTTGACCTCCATTACATACGGGTCAACGAACATAAACTCCACACTGCCTATCTTGAGCTTATCGCCGTCTTTGATACGAGCGGGCTTCTCAAGGAGTTTCTTGCCGTTGATGAAGGTGCCGTTGGTACTGCCCATATCCTTTACACAGAACTTACCCTCCTGCAAATAGATGAGAGTGTTCTCCTTGGACATAAAGGGGTCTTTAATAAACAAATCACACTTCTTGCTCCTGCCGATGAGGGTATTCTCTTTAAGGCCGTAACTCTCAAATATCTTGAAGTCGAGGTCTTTGGCAAGGGTGATTGGCTTAAGATACGCCACCGCACCGTCAAGGGAATTCTCCATACGGCGGGTGTCGGTGATATCAAGATAGATAAGCTTGATTACGCTGTATATGAACATATACACCACAACCACAAAAACATATTTAATTATATCGGCAATTATCTGGTACATTGTATCACCTCAAATATTTACCTATCAGTTAAAGTACGCTTTCCAGAGGGCTTCTCCGCCACGGAGTGCCACCCTACCGCCTACGATAGAATAGAGAAGTCTGCCCGTGAGGTCAAAACCGTCATAGGGAGTGTTCTTGCTCTTTGCAAGCATATCCTCAGCAACTACTCTGTAGCTCTTGCTTATATCAAATATGGCGATATCTGCGATATCCCCTACCCCTATGCTGCCTTTATCAATACCAAGGATCCTGGCAGGGTTAACAGACATCTTCTCCACAAGCTCCGATATGGTGAGGTGACCCTTATCCACAAGGTATGTGTAGCCAAGGGCAAAGGCAGTCTCAAAACCGATTATGCCGTTGGGTGCTTTGGCAAAGTCTGCACTCTTCTCCTCTGCACTGTGGGGTGCGTGGTCGGTGGCGATAGCATCAATAGTGCCATCGGCAAGACCTTCAATAATCGCCATAACGTCTGTATTGGTGCGAAGTGGCGGATTCATCTTGGCATTAGCACCGCTTACCCTTACCGCATCTTCCGTAAGTGAGAAATAATGGGGGCAGGTCTCACAGGTGATGGGAGCGCCCTTTTTCTTTGCATTACGGATAGCCTCTACGGAACGTCTTGTGCTTATATGTGCAATATGGATGGGGAGTTTATACTGGGCAGAGAGGATGGCATCACGGGCAACCATTATCTCCTCAGCCACGGGGGATATACCCTCATAACCCAGACTCTCGGCAAGGGCACCTTCGTTCATATCCCCTTTGCCAAGGGACATCTCCTCACAATGGGATATCACCATAACTCCCGCCTGATATGCCTTGCGCATAGCAGAGAGCATCATAGCAGAATCCTCTACGGGCTTACCGTCATCAGAGATAGCAACTGCGCCTGCGCTCTTGAGTGCCTCTACATCTGTCATCTCCTTGCCGCCGAGGCCTTTGGTGACAGAACCAATGGGGAATACATTAGCCGCCTCTGCCTGCTCGGCTTTATCTAAAATATATTTAATCGTATCGGGATTATCTGCGGTGGGATTGGTATTGGGCATACATGCCACAGAGGTAAAACCGCCACCCAAAGCACTCTTGGTACCGTTGGCGATGTCCTCTTTATATTCAAAGCCGGGCTCACGAAGATGACAATGCATATCCACAAGACCGGGCACCACAAGATGACCCTCTGCATTAATAATCTCATACTCCTCGCGGGCAGGAATATCCTGACCGATTGCGGAAATAACGCCCTTATCTATAAGCACATCCGCTACACTGTCAAATCCATTGGCAGGGTCTACCACCCTACCGCCTTTTATAAGTATTGACATATTAAATCCCTCCGACGTTAAGTTTACTTTAGTTCACACCAATATTATACAACAAAGCATGGATTTTGTCCACAGAAAAACCCGCAACAAAAGTGCGGGTTTTCAAAAGATTATTTTACTATGATGCTTTCGCCTGTCATTTCGGCAGGTTTGGCTACGCCCATAATGTCGAGCATTGTGGGAGCGAGGTCAGCAAGGCGACCTTTACTCAGCTTAACATCACCCATACCTGTGAGGATAAGGGGTACTACGTTAGTGCTATGAGCGGTGAACACATCACCTGTGGCGGGATCGGTCATCTGCTCGGCATTACCGTGGTCTGCGGTGATGAGCATTACGCCGCCCTTCTCCGCTACCTTCTCGGCTACCTTGCCGATGCAGGTATCAACTGCCTCTACCGCTTTCACGGCGGCTTCCATAACGCCTGTGTGGCCTACCATATCGCAGTTAGCGTAGTTTAAGATAACTACGTCATATTTATCTGTGTCAAGAGCTTCCAAAAGCTTGTCTGTCACCTCATAAGCGCTCATCTCGGGCTGCATATCGTAGGTGGCAACCTTGGGGGATGCAACCAGGATTCTATCCTCTCCCTCATAGGTCTTTTCCACACCGCCGTTGAAGTAGAAGGTTACGTGAGCGTACTTCTCTGTCTCTGCGATACGGAGCTGTTTAAGACCGAGTTTGCTTACATATTCACCGAAGGTGTTAACGAGGGTCTGGGGCTTGAAAGCAACCTCTACATTGGGCATAGACGCATCATACTGGGTCATACATACGTAGTAGAGATCTTTCTTCTCTCTTGCAAAACCGTCAAAGGCATCGTCCACAAGAGTTCTTGTAATCTCACGGGCTCTGTCGGGACGGAAGTTAAAGAAGATAACGGAATCGCCGTCTGTAATCTTGCCTGTGGGTGCACCGTCTTTAGTAATAACGGTGGGGACTACGAATTCGTCGGTAACGTCATTGTTATAGGATGTTTCAATAGCGGTAACGGCGGATTCACACATCTCGCCAACGCCATTCACCATAGCATCATATGCCTTGGATACTCTCTCCCAACGGTTATCTCTGTCCATCGCATAGTATCTGCCCATAACGGTAGCAATCTCGCCTGTGCCGAGTTCACGGAGTTTGGAAACGAGGGATTTGGCAAAGTCCACACCGCTTGTGGGGGAAACGTCTCTGCCGTCCAAGAAGCAATGAACATATACCTTGGAAAGGCCCTTTTCCTTGGCAAGTTTGATTATTGCATAAAGGTGTTCAATATGGCTATGCACACCACCATCAGACAAAAGACCCATAATATGAAGGGCGCTATCCTTTGCCTTACAGTTATCACAAGCGGCAACCAATGCTTCGTTAGTGAAGAAATCACCGTCGGAGATGGACTTGGTGATACGGGTGAGTTCCTGATACACGATAGCACCTGCACCGATATTGGTGTGGCCTACCTCGGAGTTACCCATCTGGCCATCGGGGAGGCCTACATCCATACCGCTGGCATGGATTACTGTGGTGGGGTTATTGGCTGTGAGGGCGTCAAGGTTGGGGGTGTTGGCGGCAAGTACCGCGTTACCCTCTACCAGTTCGCTCTTGCCGTAGCCGTCTAAAATCGCAAGTACGATAGGTTTTTTACTCATAACAATCTGCCTTTCTCATATATGATTCAATCAAACAATTAAGGGGCGAATCACGAGTCGCCCTCGGGCAATTCGTGAATTGCCCCTACATCTTCGCATATCAATACAAAGAAATTACAATTCACACCTGATTCAATCAGCTGTTTACGATAACACTGAAGTCCTCTGCTTTAAGACTTGCACCGCCAACGAGACCGCCGTCGATATCTTCCTTAGCGAAGAGCTCTGCGCTGTTCTTTGCATTAACGCTGCCGCCGTACTGGATAGTAACTGCCTCGGCCGCTTCTGCACCGAATACTTCTTTAACAGTCTCACGGATCTTAGCGCATACTTCCTGTGCCTGCTCGCTGGTAGCAGTCTTGCCTGTGCCAATTGCCCAGATAGGTTCGTAAGCAATGATTGTGCTCTTAACCTGCTCTGCGCTGAGGCCGAGGAGAGCGATCTTGGTCTGCATGCTAACGAGGTCGTTAGTGATGCCCTGCTCTCTCTGCTCCAAGCTCTCACCTACACAAACGATAGGTGTGAGGCCGTGCTCAAATGCCTTTTTAACCTTGAGGTTAACTGTCTCATCTGTCTCTGCGAAGTACTGTCTGCGTTCGCTATGACCGATGATAACATACTTAACACCAATCTCTGTAAGCATTGAAGGTGCGATTTCGCCTGTGAAAGCACCGCTCTCTTCAAAGTACATATTCTGTGCACCAACGGAGATGTTGGAACCCTCACAAGCCTTTACAGCTTCGCTGAGTGATGTGTAGGGCACACAAATAACACAATTATTCTTTGCACCTGCAACGAGGGGTTTGAGCTCTTCAATAAGCTTAACTGTCTCGGCAGGGGTCTTGTTCATTTTCCAGTTACCTGCAACTGTAATCTTTCTCATATCAGTCGTCCTCCAATTGTTATTTATTAGCATTGCCCTTCCGCTATGAAAGGGCAATACATTTAACTTAAATTATTTGTAGTTTATTTATCGTTGAGTGCTGCGATACCGGGGAGCTCGATACCCTCGAGGAATTCAAGAGATGCACCGCCACCTGTGGAGATGTGGGTCATCTTATCGGCAAAGCCGAGCTGCTCAACTGCTGCCGCACTGTCACCGCCACCGATGATGGTGATGGCATCTGCCTCTGCAACTGCTTTAGCGATTTCCTTAGTGCCGTTAGCGAATGCAGGCATCTCGAATACGCCCATAGGACCATTCCAGATAACTGTCTTTGCCTTTTTGATAACTTCGGAGAAGAGGGCAACTGTCTTAGGACCAATATCCATACCCATGAAGTCATCAGGAATCTGCTCGGAAGGAACAGTCTTATGCTCAGCATCGGGAGCAAATTCTGTAGCTACTACGTTCTCTACGGGGAGAAGAAGCTCTACACCCTTCTGCTGTGCTTTTTCCATAAGTGAACGAGCGAGGTCGAGTTTCTCTACTTCGCAGATGGAAGTGCCTACGCCGTAACCCTTTGCAGCGAGGAAGGTGTAAGCCATACCACCGCCGATAATGAGGTAATCAACCTTCTCAAGAAGGTTCTCAATTACGCCGATTTTATCAGATACCTTTGCACCGCCGAGGATTGCAACGAAGGGGCGCTCGGGATTGGACAATGCTTTACCCATAACCTCAATTTCCTTCTGGATGAGGTAACCGCATACTGCGGGGATGTATGCCGCAACACCTGCGGTAGATGCGTGTGCACGGTGTGCAGTACCGAATGCGTCATTCACATAAACTTCTGCAAAGTCTGCAAGTTTCTTTGAGAATTCGGGGTCGTTCTTCTCTTCTTCCTTGTGATAACGAACGTTCTCAAGAAGTACGATTTCGCCTTCGCCGAGCTCTGCTACACATTTAGCAGCACTCTCGCCGATAACGTCCTCTGCCATCTTAACTTCCTGGCCGAGAAGCTCAGAAAGACGAGCAGCAACGGGCTTCAAGCTATACTTCTCATTGAACTCGCCCTTAGGTCTGCCAAGGTGTGAGCAGAGAATAACCTTTGCACCCTCAGCAACCAAGTACTTGATTGTGGGAAGTGCGCCGATGAGACGGTTCTCATCTGTAATCTTTTTCTCTTCGTTAAGCGGAACGTTGAAGTCGCAACGAACGAGTACGCGTTTGCCTTTAACAGCAATATCTTCGATAGTTTTCTTGTTCATAATTATCTCCATTCCCGCATATTTGATATGCGATATTATAGTACTTTGCCATACACAATCATTTTACTCTATTTACAGAGATTTTGCAAGTATAATTTTCAAATTTGTTAATTTATTATCAATCTTTTATTTGAGTTCTGCTATGGTTACTCCCGAATCACCTTCACCGAAAGATGCAAGGCGGAAGGCCTTGATGCGCTTATGACGGCGGAGGTAATTCTGCACTCCACCACGAAGCACGCCCGTGCCTTTACCGTGGATTATGCGGATCTCGTGAAGGGATGAGAGAATAGCATCATCAATGAACTTATCCACCATCATAATGGCGGTCTCAAGATCCTGACCACGAAGGTCTATCTCGGTGCCCACCGTCATACTCTTGCTCTCGCTACGACTCCTGATACCGCTCTTTGCCATATCGGGCTTGGCCTCTACGGTGCGGAGTTGGCTGATATTGAGCTTCATCTTCATTATGCCCACATTGACCATAAGATTGCCCTTGGCATCGGGAAGGGAGACTACTGTGCCCTTCTCCCTCAAATGAGGAACGGATACCTCCTGACCCAACAGAACCGTGGTGGGTGGTGTGCCTGATGCGGGCTTGGGAGCAGTCTTCACATTATGCTTTTTACTGTCGGATATAACCTGCTGACGCACCTGCTCTACGGCACGGTTGGCTTCCTTGAGGTCCTTCTTCTTCATAGCGGCACGGATATCTTCCAAAGCAAGTTCACTCTCGGCTCTCGCCTCGTCAATAATCCTCTGGGCTTCCCTATGAGCATCCTCAATAATCTTATCCGTCTTCTTCTCAAGGGATTTATTCTTATTGGAGATTCGCTCACGGAGGAGTTCTATCTCCTGCTTATAGGCAATGGCGCTGTCGCGTTCCTTCTCCGTATCACGACGGGCAGATTCAAGGGATGAAAGCACGTCCTCAAACTTGATATTATCCCCTGCTATACGGGACTTGGCATCCTCAATAATCTCATCGCTTATGCCGAGTTTTGAGGATATGGCAAAGGCGTTACTCTTGCCGGGGATACCAATTAAAAGTTTATAGGTGGGAGCCAGAGTCTCCACATCAAACTCGCAGGAAGCATTCTCTACCCTTGAGTTTGAAAGTGCATAGGACTTAAGCTCACTATAATGGGTGGTGGCGGCTGTCTTGGCACCTTTGAGACGTACATTCTCAAGGATACTCACCGCAAGGGCCGCACCCTCTATGGGGTCGGTACCTGCTCCCAACTCATCAAAAAGGCAGAGGGAACGGTATGTGACGTTATTTAATATATCAACTATATTCACCATGTGGGATGAGAAGGTGCTGAGGCTCTGCTCTATACTCTGCTCGTCACCGATATCGGCAAACACATTGTCAAACACAGATATTACCGAGCCTTCTTTGGCGGTGATGTGCATACCCGACTGTGCCATAAGGGTCATAAGGCCCAGGGTTTTAAGAACCACCGTCTTACCGCCCGTATTGGGACCGGTGATAACAAGGGTATCAAAATCCTTGCCAAGGGTGATATCGGTGGGTACCACCTTATCGGCAGGGATAAGGGGATGACGGGCGTGGTCGAGATTGATATAACCCTCATCATTGAGTACAGGGCGGAAGGCATCATGCTTTAATGCAAACTTCGCTCTGGCAAATATGAGGTCAAGGTCTGCAATACAGTTATATGACATATCCAGCACCTTGGCGTGATTTGCAATATCATTTGAAAGGTCACGAAGGATGCGCTCTATCTCATCCTGCTCCTTGCTTTTCAAAAGACGAATCTCATTATCCGCCTCAACTACCGCCTCGGGCTCTATGAATATGGTAACACCGCTGGCAGAAGTATCGTGGACAATACCTCGGATACTGCCCTTATGCTCTGCCTTGACGGGTACAACGTATCTGTCGGAACGCATAGTGATGATGGGTTCCTGAAGGTATTTGGAATTCTTGGCGATAATGCCCTGAAGAATATCCTTTACCTTGCCCTCGGAGGAACGGATCTTCCTGCGGATAGTGGCAAGCTCTGTGCTGGCACTGTCGGCCACGTTGCCATCCTCATCAATGCTCTCGAATATCTTTTTCTCCAGACTTCTCTCTTCAAAAAGCGCGTCAATATACTCCTCTATGGCTTCGCAGGGGATGCCGTCGGGATAACCCTTGAACGCCCTTGCGGTACGCAAAGTCTTGCCCACGCCGAGAATATCGGCAGGGGAAAGTACTCCGCCCATATCCGCACGTTTTAATGATGCAGACACATCACCCCTGCAATATATGGGGGGTGTGCCCTTTTTCACCATAAGGTTCATAGCCGTGGCGGTCTGCTCCTGCATAAGATTGACCTCGGCTATATCCACGGAGGGTTCAATAGCGAGTACCCTCTCGGCTGTGACCTCCATAACGGCGTGCTCGGAGAGCATGGATAGTATCTTGTTAAATTCCAAAGTGGAATACACTTTGCTGTTCAATTCGTCATCTTTCCTTTCTCAAAAAACAAAGGGCGATTATTGTCCGACAAAATCTGCAAGGGCTCGGAGTGCTCTTGCACGATGGCTGATTTCGTCCTTGATATTGCTATCGAGTACACCGAAGGTGGTGTCATATCCATCGGGGATGAAGATGGGGTCATAGCCAAAACCGTTCTCCCCTACTGGCTCAAATGCCAATGTACCACGGACAATGCCGTTGAAGATGTGTCTCTCACCATTGGGGAGAATAAGGGCAATAGCGCAGGTGAACTGTGCACCACGATTGGGGGCATCTTTAATCTCCTCCAGAAGTTTATCTACCCTGTCCTCGTCGGTGGCATCCTCCCCGCAGTATCTGGCGCTATATATACCCGGGGCACCGTTTAGTGCATCCACCTCTATACCTGAATCGTCGGCAATTACTGCGCACTCTACCTGAGATGCGATTGCCTCTGCCTTTATCATAGCGTTCTCAGCGAAGGTGGAGCCGTTTTCCTCCACATCAATATCAATCCCTGCCTCGCCCTGACTTATTACATTGTGACTACCTAAAATCTTCTTGATTTCCTTTATCTTACCTTTATTCTTAGTGGCAACTATTATATCCATAATGCACCTCATTATATATTTTAATATCATATACAATTATATACTTGTTTGCCCTTTCCGTCAAGTTATTGGCAAACAAAAAAGCGACCCGTAAGAGTCGCTTTTCATAATTGGTTTTATCTTATTTAACCATGCTTGCAACTTCGTCTGCGAAGTTCTCGGATTTCTTTTCAAGACCTTCACCCTTCTCGAAGCGTACATAGTCAACGAGCTTAACGCCCTTGGATTCAAGGTACTTACCAACAGAGATGCTGTCATCCTTAACGAATGCCTGCTCAATAAGGCAGTTGGTCTCATAGTACTTGTTGATCTTACCGCCGAGCATCTTCTCGATGATGGCGTCGGGTTTGTTAGCATTCTTGGGATCTTCTTTGATCTGTGCCACGATGATTGCCTTTTCCTTCTCGATATCCTCAGTGGGAACGCTGTCTCTATCTTTGTACAAGGGGTTGATAGCAGCAATCTGCATAGCGCAGTCTTTTGCAGCAGCGGTGGTCTCGTCATTGAGGTCTGCCTCAACCTTAACCATAACACCGATTCTGCCTGCAGCGTGAACATAACCTACAACGCCACCCTCATAACGAGCGAAACGACGGATGTTCATATTCTCACCGATCTTTGCAATCTTCTCTGTGAGAAGGTCTTTGATGGTGATGGATGCATCGTCAATGTATTTTGATTCCAAAAGTGCATCCAGGTCTGCAGGGTTAGTTGCGATAACCTGTCTTGCAACGTTCTTAACGAAATCCTTGAATTCATCGTTCTTTGCAACGAAGTCTGTCTCGGAGTTGATCTCTACCATTGCACCAACATTGCCCTCTACGAGAATGTCAACAAGACCCTCGGATGCAATTCTGCCTGCTTTCTTAGCAGCGGTTGCGAGACCTTTTTCTCTAAGGAAATCTACTGCTTTATCAAAATCACCGTTTGTCTCGGTAAGGGCCTTTTTACAGTCCATCATACCGCAACCGGTTCTCTCTCTGAGCTCTTTTACGTCCTGTGCTGTAAACATGGGTTATTCCTCCTATTGTAAATTACAAGGGAAAGTCCCTCGCGTGATTATTCCTGTACTTCTTCTACAGTCTCTTCCTCTGCATCTGCTGCAGTACCGAGCTGCTCACCCTGCTTGCCTTCGATAATAGCGTTACCAATGGTAGAAGCGATGAGTTTAACCGCACGGATAGCGTCATCGTTACCGGGGATTACGTAATCTACTTCGTCGGGGTCACAGTTGGTATCAACAATAGCTACTACGGGGATACCCAATTTCTTAGCTTCTGCGATAGCAATCTTCTCTTTCTTGGGGTCTACTACGAACATAGCGCCGGGAAGCTTCTTCATCTCTTTAATACCGCCAAGGTACTTTGTGAGTTTCTCTGCTTCGAGCTTCAATTTGATAACTTCCTTCTTGGGAAGAAGTTCAAATGTGCCGTCTGCTTCCATCTTCTCGAGCTGATTGAGACGTTCGATTCTCTTTCTGATTGTCTTGAAGTTGGTGAGCATACCGCCGAGCCATCTTGCGTTAACGTAGTACATACCTACTCTCTCAGCCTCTTCTTTGATAGAGTCCTGAGCCTGCTTCTTTGTACCTACAAAAAGGATCTCTTCGCCGTTTGCTGCAACTTCCTTAACGAAGTTGTATGCTTCGATAACCTTTTTAACGGTCTTCTGCAAGTTGATGATGTAGATACCATTTCTCTCTGTGAAGATGTACTCTGCCATTTTGGGGTTCCATCTTCTGGTCTGGTGTCCAAAGTGAACACCTGCTTCTAAAAGCTGTTTCATTGAAATTACTGACATTTTTATGCCTCCTTGTTTTTTATACCTCCGCATATATCGTCCTCCAAAGAGACCTGCCGAGTGGAAGGCAACTTCCTCAAAGTCAATATGCGTGTGTATTTTTTACCTTAGCATTTTATCATAGTTAAATATAAAATGCAATACTTTTTTAATTATTTTTTCAGAATTTCTACTGCCTTCTTAAGTTGGGTGTCTTTATCATAGGGAATGTTGCTTACGGGCAGGTCTTTTACATCCTCGGAAAGGGATACCTCATGGGTGGGCGAAATACCCGTTTTATCAATACTGGTGCCACCGGGGGTGTAGTATTTGGCGGTGGTCAGTTTGAAGGCGGTGCCGTCACCAAGCTCAAATATGGTCTGCACACTACCCTTACCAAAGGTCTTCTCACCCACCAGCACACCCTTATTACTATCAACAAGAGCTCCTGCAAGGGCTTCGGAAGCACTCGCGGTATTGCCGTTGATAAGTGCAACTATGGGGAGTTTGAGTTCTTTATCGTCGGAATTAAGTTTTGTCTCCTTGCCCTTCTTATCCTTAATAGTGATTATATTGCCTTTGGGAATCAGGAAGTCTGCTACCTCCACCAGACTATCAAGAGTGCCACCGGGGTTATTGCGAAGGTCGATGATAAGACCCTTCATCTGCTTGGAACGAAGTTCAGCCACACATTCCTTAAATTCGTCACCCGTCTTATCCCCGAAACTGGAAAGTCGGATATATCCGATATTGTCGGAGAGCATCTTTCCCTGAGCAGTGGTGGCTACTATCTTCTTACGCTCTACTTCCGTCTCAAAGATTTCCTCACCACGTTTTATAGTGAGAGTGACTGATTTGTCTGCATCCTCTTTACCTGTACCTTTGATGAGGTTAACAGCTTCGTTATAGTTGGAATAGTCCACGTCCTTATCCCCTACCTTAATGATCTTATCGCCGGGGAGGATACCTGCATCGGCAGCGGGAGAATGGTCAAAGGGTGAGATTACGGTGATGAGCATATCCTTATCAATGAATATCTCTACACCGATACCCACATAATCGCCTTCCATAGACTGCTTCATATTGGCAAAGGATTCCTTATTGATATATGAAGAATAGGGGTCACCCAAGCCATAGACGTATCCGGAAAGAGAAATGTCTGCCATTTTTTCCTTGTTGTAGTCATATATGAAATAGTTGTCTATGAGGGCGTCTAACTTGCCGAGTTTTTGCATCTTGCTGTCGGCAAAGGATGACGAAGATATAACAAGATTGCCACCTATGGCAAGCACCAAGACAAATGTTGTGACCACAAAGGTTATAAGTGCTGTGATAATAACGAGTTTCCTTCTTGACATTGTTTCACTCTCCTTGAGTTATTACTATTCAACTCAAATAACATTATTCAATAATTCGGACAGAACATATATTATGCTCTGTCCGTGAATTTACTGCAGATATGACATTGGGTTGGTGGGTTTACCGTTAATCTGCACCTCAAAGTGAATGTGAGGACCTGTGGAATATCCCGTAGAACCAACCTTGGCAATCACCTGACCTCTTGACACCTTTGCGCCCTTGCTAACTAAAAGCTGGCTATTATGAGCGTACAAGGTGGTAAGACCGCCACCGTGATTGATTACTATGTAGTTACCCCAGGCAACGTTGTAGCCCGAGATGATTACTGTGCCGTCTGCTGCGGCAAGTACGTCGGTACCATAGGAAGCACCTATATCAATACCCGTATGCTGTTTATACACGCCCAGTGTGGGGTGAACTCGCATACTATAGGGTGATGTGATTCTGTATGAATTTGTAGAGGGCCACAAGAACTTTCCACCCACATACTGGGAAGTATCACCTGAAACCAGTCGGGCGATCTCTCTCTGGGCCGCCAACTCGGCCTCTTTGGCCTTACGCATCTCGTTGGTAATCTCTTTCTCCCTTGCGGCAAGGTCATTCAAGATTTTCTGGCTTGCAGCCTTCTTATCCACGAGAACCCTCTTTTTGGAAAGGCTCTGCTGCATAACCGCTTCTACTTCTGCACGCTCGTTCTCTATCTCAAGCTTGAGCGCCTCGATAGTCTGCTCATTCTCTTTAAGAGATGCCAAAAGATTATTATCATAAGCCGCTATCTGCTCAACTACGTCCATACGGATGAAGAAATCTTCCAACGAATTTGCCTTGAGAAGCACCTCGAGATATGTGATTGAGCCTTTTTCCACAATGAGCTTAACCCTCTGCTTATATGACTCAAACTGTTGGTTGCTCTTCTCGTGAGCGGCAGCGAGTTCTGCCTCCTTGGCCTCAACCCGGTCGTTAATCTCCTCTATCTGTGCATCAAGGGCATCAATCTCCGCCTGAACAGAAGCAACGTCTTTATCAATACGGGATTTCACCGCCTGTTCCTGCTTCTTCTTGGCCTTATTATCGTTAAGGCGTTTATTAAGCTCCTGCTGTTTCTTTTGCGCGTTCTGCAACCTCTCCTGTGCGGAGGCGGCACTTCCGCTATATGGGATAACAGAAAGAACCGTCACTGCCAAAAAAGCGATAAGAGCAATCCAGGCGAGGACTTTAACGAATTTTCTGTTGCGCATAAGCTTTCTCCTTTGAAATTGTATCTGTGCGGGGAATTATACCTGCAAGTACTTCCTGATTGAAAGGGCGCTACCCAATGCACCGATAAGCACACCCACACCAATAAATGGGATGAGGATAAGGTGCCAGATATCACCGAACTGTCTGAGGGCTACGATTGCACCCGCAGGGATTGCGCTTAATGCAGACATACCTGCAGCATAGCAGGACTGGACTATGAAGAATGCCACAATCGCACCTGCAAAGCCTACTATCATACCCTCTATCATGAAGGGCCATCTGATGAAAGCATCAGTAGCACCTACGTATTTCATAATATTGATTTCCTTGCGTCTTGAATGAAGTGCAAGCTTGATTGTGTTGGAAATTATAAATATGCTTATGAACATAAATATAATTATAATCCATACAGAAATGTGACGCACCGCATCAGTAAGAGAGTACACGATATTTATCATATCCTGTCTGTTCTCTACTCTGTGAACTCCGCTGATCTTTGATATCTCCTCTGCCTTTGCCTGAGTCTCGGAGATGTCTTTGAGAGTCACCTTGAAGGAATCGTCGATTATATCATCAGGCAAACCGCTGTATGATACCAGTTCCTCCTCGGAAAGGCCTGCCTTGAACTTGGCAAAGGTCTCCTCGCCTTTTTCAAAGGTGAGGTTGGTAACACCCTCTATAGAACGGATGGAATTACTGATACTCTGTATCATACCGCCCTCCGTGGCTTCCTTGGTGATATACACCTGAATCTGACACTGGTCTGCCACCTGAGCGCTGAAGGAATTGATATTAACAGTAACGAGCAGGAACACACCAAACACAAAGAGGCAAGCGGTGATGATGAAAAGTGATGCGATGCTCATAAGACTGTTTTTGAAAATATTATCGAAGGCTTCACGGGTGAAGCGTCTGAACATTCTAATCGGCATATACGTATCCACCCCTTTTCTCGTCATGAGTGATTGCTCCGCCTTCCACGTGGATAACACGCTTCTGCATGGTGTTTACTATATCCTTGGCATGGGTGGACATAACAATAGTGGTGCCACGTCTGTTAATGGCATCCATAATCTCCATTATGCCCTTGGCAGTGATCGGGTCAAGGTTACCCGTGGGCTCGTCCGCAATAAGCACGGCAGGGTTATTTACAATAGCACGGGCAATAGACACCCTCTGCTGTTCACCACCTGAAAGTTCGTTGGGATACATATTCGCCTTGTGGGTGAGACCTACCATACTGAGAACATTGGGCACCTGAGTGCGGATTTCTCTGCGGGATGCACCTACAATCTCCATGGCATAGGCAATATTATCATACGCCGTCTTATTGGGCAAAAGGCGGAAGTCCTGAAATACTACGCCTATCTTGCGTCTGTAGAAGGGAACGTCCCTGCGGGTGAGTCCACCGACATCAACGTTATTGATAACGATATTACCCGTGGTGGGTTCTATCTCTTTAAGCATAAGCTTTACAAGGGTGGATTTTCCTGCCGCTGATGAGCCAACCAGGAATACAAACTCACCCTTTTCTATAAACAAATTAACATCACGTAGTGCCTGAACGCCGTTGTCGTACGTCTTAGACACATTCTCCAACAATATCATATTACACCTCAGTTAATAAGGTCACTCCAGAGGACATCCCCGTATAAGGCCTGTCCGTAGAGACTACCTCAGATTTTTAAGGATGTGGTCTTTAAGTATTTATTAACCATCATTGCCACCTTGAAGATGATTGCCTCATCAAAGATACGAAGGTCAAGGCCTGTAATCTTCTGGATTTTATCAAGGCGGTAAACGAGGGTATTTCTGTGAACGTAGAGCTGTCTTGAAGTTTCGGACACGTTGAGGTTATTCTCAAAGAACTTCTTGATAGTCTCTATAATTTCGCTATCAAGCTCGTTGATAGAGCCCTTCTTGAACACCTCGCCCAGGAAAAGCTGACACAATGTGGTGGGAAGCTGATAGATAAGACGACCTATACCCAGATCCTCATAACTTACTATATGCTTCTCATCCTCAAACACCTTGCCAACCTCAAGGGCAATCTGTGCCTCTTTATAGGATGCGGCAATCTCTTTGATATTGGAAATGAGGGTGCCAATACCGATATTCACCTTCTTAACCAATGCCTCGGAGGTGACGGTGTCGGCTATCTCCTTGGCAAGGGCCTGCAAGGTCTTGAGATCAACCTCTTCCTCAAACTCCTTGACAAGGGCAATATCTGTGCCGTCAATATTTACTATGTAGTCGGAATTCTTATTGGGGAACATATTCTCCAAAATCTCAAGCACGGAGAAATCTCCCGTATTCTCAGAACGGATAAGGAATACTGCTCTGTATGCATCAATGGGAAGATGAAGCTCTGCCGCCTTGGCAAGCACATCCCCCGGCAATACGTTGTCCAAAAGGAAGTTCTTTATAAAATTGATGTGATTGTATTTATCGTCATAAAGAGCCTTGATGGAAGAGAAGTTAATCTTGAGAATCTCTGCAAAGCTTCTTGACATAGCATCATCACCCTGTACGAATACTATGAAATCCACCTTGCCCATTTCCTGCACACTGCGGTATGTGAACCCACTGTATGCAAAGGTATCGAGATTATCGTTGGCAAAATTAAGAACGCATTCCAAATCAGCATCTGAAATTATACCTTCAGTGCTGGAAATGACTGTGCCCTCCAAAATAATGCCCACGTCTCTGCCCATAGCATCCTTGAACTGACGTGTTATCTGCTGAAAATATCTTGTGTTCAAAATATCACCTCATTTATAAAATACACCTCTACAATACATAATACTATTTTTTTGTTCAATTTGCAAGGATAAAAAGCAATTTTTTTATAAAAATTGTGAAAAAATTTGGCAGATTACGGTTTTTGACAAATATTGACATAAAAAGTTGCACAAAAACCGCCCATAAAGTGAATATGGGCGGTGCTTTTTATCGTTTTTGCCATCAGTTTGCGGAGGTTAGTGGTTCGTCAGGGGGTGGTTTCGGGTGGACAAGGTTTATCTGATCTATGGGATTGTAGGTGCTGCGGTGCAGGAGTTTGGTATACACTGCTTTCCCATTTTCAATCACCGTCTTATATGTGTTTACCTCTGCTCCGTCCCTGCCCGTCTGCTTGACCTTATGCTCACCATAGGGGATTGTGGTGTCCTCTTCTTCCTTGACAGAAAAAGGAATTGTACTCACCCGTTCTGTGCGGATTTCCACCTTCTTATCCTCAACCCTTCTCCCCCACACCGATACAGTAAGTACTCCGCCACCTACGGAAGAGGTTATCCTGACATAACTGCCATTGGGGTTGGAGAATCTGAAATCTATATCACCGTAGGACACGGTGGCATCCCTTCCCAAGGGGACATAGGTAACGGGCAGGGAGTGCCCCGTCCGACTTATAACTTCAAGGTCTGCATACAACACGGCATTGTATAAAGTGGATGATACCTGACACACTCCGCCGCCAAGCCCCTCTGCCACCACACCGCCCGAATACACCTTGGCGGGGGTGAATCCACGCTTTGCAGTTCTTTCTCCCACTATAGCGTTATAGGAAAACACATCCCCCTTACCCAGCACAATATTGTTTATCTTTGATGCGGCGAGGGTGACGTTCTTCGTTCTGCCCTTCTCTGCAGGATTGTACTTTGAAGTATAGGTGCCAAGGCAATCGCCGAACAGGGATTTATCAAGAGATTCTATGGTGTGCTCAGGTGGAATTATGGTGACGGGAATGAAATACTCGTTGAGGTTATCGGCATTATCCTTTAATATCCTATCCGCTTCGCGCACATCAAACTCCACACCGTTTTTACTTGAGGTGTAGGATATGCGCAGGTTTGACACAGAATACGTAGCATCGACGGGCAGAGTGGCAAATTTATTGCGGAGTTCCTCTGCTGTTAAGGTGGTGGGATTGGTCATCTCAAGAGTGAGGACAATCTTTTCTTCCTTATTATATATAAAATCGGACAGATCCTTTTCAAGCTTTGCAATGCTCACATCCACCCCTTCCCTGCCGTTTGTGATGAAGATTTTATCACCTTCAAGACGGGAAAGGGGTTCGGTGGCGGGAGTGCGGAGGTCTTTGATATAGTTATCAAGCACAGCATTTAGCTTAGCCTCGTCAATCTCAATCTCTATGGGAATATCTGCAGGGGTGAACATAAGGCGGTATATACCAGCAATACGATTGAGCACATTACCCCCTCTGCCGTATTGGTATGCCCTCTCTGCCGTAGCCTTGCTATCCCAGGATATGCCCAGCTCATCAGCGGCAGCGGAGAAGGTGACACCGTTACACTCAAATTGAGGCATATTGGCAAAGAAATCTGTACTGTCAAGAATCTGCTCTGCCTCTGCACGGGTCCTGCCACCTATATCCACTCCGCCTGCGGATATGCCGTAGTAAATCCTGCCATTAAATATAAGTAGCAAAATAAGGGCAAGCATCACCAATGCGATACTTACCGCTATCCATATTTTCGCTGATTTTTTCATCTTCATCATAAAGCACCACCGTACCTTAATTAAAAATATTCCCCCATTCGTCGCAAAATAATCACAAAATAAAAAACGAGAGCACATCTTACGATGTACTCTCGCGGGAAATCATATTCGGACAGAGACTAAAAATTAGTCACGAGCCTGTCTCTTGTATGTTTCGTATCTTTCTTTGAGATCTTCCTCAGCTTTAGCGAAGAGTTTCTCTGCTGCTGCAGGGAATGCTTTCTGGAGCATGAGGTATCTGTTCTCACCTTCGAGGAATTCTTTAACTGTGCCTGTGGGCTCTTTAGAATCAAGTACGAAGGGGTTCTTTCCTTCTTCTTTAAGGAGAGGATTGTATCTCCAGAGGTGCCAGTAACCGCACTCAACTGCTTTCTTCTCCTCAGCGATGGAGTTACCCATACCGCCCTTAGCTTTGATACCATGGTTGATACAGGGAGCGTAAGCGATGATGAGTGAAGGACCGGGATATGCTTCTGCTTCTTTGATTGCTTTGAGTGCCTGAGCCATGTCTGCACCGAGAGCGATCTGAGCTACATATACATAACCGTATGTGGTACCAATCATACCGAGGTCTTTCTTCTTAACTTTCTTACCGGATGCAGCGAACTTAGCGATAGCAGCGGTAGGAGTAGCTTTTGAAGACTGACCACCTGTGTTGGAGTAAACTTCGGTATCTACAACGAAGATGTTTACATCCTCGCCGGATGCGATAACGTGGTCAAGACCGCCGTAACCGATGTCGTATGCCCAACCGTCACCACCGAAGATCCACTGTGACTTCTTAACGAGGAAGTCGCATCTGTCAGCGATTTCTTTAACTGCAGGGTTGGATTTGTCTGCGTCTTTGATAAGAGCTTCGATCTTATCTGCAGCTTCCTTAGAACCCTTAGCGCAATCTTTTGCTTCAATCCACTCTTTGAATGCAGCAGCGAGTTCAGGTGAAACTGAATCCATTGCTTCGTTCATTCTTGCAGCAAGAGTGTTTCTTACTTTCTTGTTAGCGATTGCCATACCGAGACCGAACTCTGCGTTGTCCTCGAAGAGGGAGTTAGCCCAAGCGGGACCTCTGCCGTTCTCGTCTTTGCAGTAAGGCATTGAGGGAGCAGAACCACCCCAGATTGATGTACAACCTGTAGCGTTTGCAACCATCATTCTATCACCAAAGAGCTGAGTGATAAGTTTGATATAAGGTGTCTCACCACAACCTGCACAAGCACCGGAGAACTCAAGGTAGGGCTGAGCGAACTGAGAGTTCTTGATGTTGGATGCTTTGTCAACGAGGTGAGCTTTGTTCTTAACAGTTTCGATACCGTAAGTCCAGTTAGCAGCTTCAACTTCTGCAACTTCGTCGATGGGCTTCATAACGAGTGCCTTGCCCTTGGGAGCAGGACATACGTTAGCACAAACGCCACAACCAAGACAGTCAAGGGGAGATACCTGCATTCTGAACTCAAGACCTGCAAAGTCCTTACCGATTGCTTTGAGTGTGTCAAAGCCGGCAGGAGCAGCAGCTTTTTCTGCCTCGTCAACCAATACGGGACGGATAGCAGCGTGAGGACAAACGAGTGAACACTGGTTACACTGGATACAGGTGTCTTTCTGCCAATCGGGAACCATAACGGCTACGCCACGTTTCTCGTATCTGGAAGTACCTGTCTCGAATGTACCGTCTTCTCTGCCAAGGAATGTGCTTACGGGGAGTTTGTTACCTCTCTGGCCGTTAACGGGGTCAACAACCTTGGTGATGAACTCAGGACGGTTAGCATCAACTTTGATATCGTCCTTAGCATCTTTCCAATCAGCGGGAACATCAATCTTAACGAGAGCGTCTACCGCACCGTCAACTGCAGCACAGTTCATGTTAACGATTTCGTCACCCTTCTTGCCGTATGTCTTCTTGATTGCTTCTTTGATGAGCTTAACTGCTTCGTCAAAGGGAATAACGTTAGCAAGTTTGAAGAACGCACTCTGGGTAACCATGTTGATTCTTGTGGAACCGAGACCAACCTTAACTGCAACATCAACAGCGTTAATGGTGTAGAAGTTGATTTCGTTCTCTGCTATGTAGCGTTTTACGCTTGCAGGGAGTCTGTCACTGAGTTCTTCAGGAGTCCATACACAGTTAAGGAGGAATGTACCGCCTTTTCTGAGACCCTCGAGTACATCATACTGATATACGTATGCGGGTTTGTGACATGCAATATAGTCTGCCTCGTCAAGGAGGTATGTTGACTTAATGGGAGTCTTACCGAATCTCAAGTGAGACATGGTAACACCACCGGATTTTTTGGAGTCGTAATCAAAATATGCCTGAGCATACATATCGGTATTGTCACCGATGATCTTGATAGCGTCTTTGTTAGCACCTACAGTACCGTCAGAACCGAAGCCCCAGAACTTACAACGTGTAGCACCTGCGGGAGCAGCATTGATTCTCTCGCCGAGCTCGAGTGAAAGGTTGGTAACGTCGTCTTTGATACCGATGGTGAAGCCGTTCTTGGGCTCAGCAGCATCAAGGTTAGCAAATACAGCAACGAGCTGTGTGGGAGTGGTATCCTTAGAACCAAGACCGAAACGACCGCCAACAATCTTGGGAGCGTTAGCGCAATCTTTGTAAAGGTTGCAAACGTCAAGATAGAGGGGTTCGCCAAGGGAGCCGGGCTCTTTTGTTCTATCAAGTACAGCGATCTTCTCAACTGTCTTGGGCATTACGTCAAAGAAGTATTTTGCAGAGAAGGGTCTGTAAAGGTGAACTTCAAGTACACCAACCTTCTCGCCTTTTGCGTTGAGGTAATCAACAGTCTCTTCCAATGCCTGGCATACGCTACCCATAGCAACGATAACCTTCTTGGCATCAGCAGCACCGTAGTAGTTAAAGGGCTTGTACTCACGGCCTGTGATCTTGGTGATTTCCTTCATGTAATCTGCTACGATATCAGGGATTGCATCGTAGAACTTATTGCAAGCCTCTCTACCCTGGAAGTAGATATCGCCGTTCTGCGCTGTACCGCGGAGTACGGGGTGCTCAGGGTTGAGCGCTCTGTCTTTGAACTCTTTAAGAGCTTCCCAGTCAACGAGCTTCTTGAGGTCTTCAAAGTCCATAACCTCGATCTTCTGGATCTCGTGTGATGTACGGAAACCATCGAAGAAGTGGAGGAAGGGAACTCTTCCTTTGATAGAAGCGAGGTGTGCAACACCACCGAGGTCCATTGTTTCCTGAACACTACCGGATGCGAGCATTGCAAAACCTGTCTGACGACAAGCCATAACGTCCTGGTGGTCACCAAAGATGTTAAGAGCGTGTGCCGCAAGAGCACGTGCACTTACGTGGAAAACTGAGGGGAGAAGCTCACCTGCGATCTTGTACATATTGGGGATCATAAGGAGCAAGCCCTGTGATGCTGTGAAAGTGGTGGTCATAGCACCTGCCTGAAGTGAACCGTGAACAGCACCTGCTGCACCGGCCTCGGACTGCATCTCTACAACTTCAACAGTCTCGCCGTAGATGTTCTTCAAGCCCTTTGCACTCCACTCATCAACATACTCTGCCATTGTTGATGAAGGAGTAATGGGGTAAATTGCCGCAACTTCAGTAAACGCATAGGCGCAATGAGCTGCTGCGCAGTTACCGTCCATGGTCTTAAATGTTTTTGCCATGATAAATCATCCTCCTAATATATTTAAATAAAATAGATGCGAAATAAATAAAAAAACCCATAATGTCGCAATCATATATATTCTATCACAAGTTTTGTTAATTTTCAAACAATATTTTCACTTTTTTTCAATTTGTCGATATTTTATAAACAGAAACGGTTTTTGGCCGGTTGTTTTGGCATTATGCATATGATAAAAACCGCTTCGAAACAGCAGTATCAACGTATTTATATCATAATTCGGTAAAGACCACACAACACCGCAACCACAGGTTGCGTAAATTGTGTAGCAAAGTTGCTTGACTCTGCTCATATTTCCTTTAGAATTGAGGTATACTACATATAAATGTATATCATTATTAACCGAAAGGATGATAACTTTGACACTCGGCAATAAAATCGCCTACTTAAGAAACCTTAATGGAATTTCTCAGGAAGATCTGGCAGAAAAGATTGATGTTTCCCGTCAGTCCGTATCCAAGTGGGAGAAAGACCTGGCTCTGCCACAGGTGGATAAAATTATGACACTTTGTGATTTATTCAATATATCAGCAGACGATCTGCTCAGGGAGAACGCAATTATAAAAAAGGATAACCCCGACGCCTCTGTCGGCAATAAGTATTTCGGCACCGACGGATTCAGAGGCGAGGCAAATATTAACCTCACCTCTATGCAGGCATATAAAGTAGGCAGATTTCTTGGCTGGTATTTCTCATCTGCCCTGTCGGGATGTGACAAGGCGGCTTACCGCCCAAGAATCGTAATCGGCAAAGACACCAGGCGTTCAAGCTATATGATAGAATACTCTCTGGTGGCAGGTATCACTGCATCGGGAGCAGACGCATATATGCTCCACGTAACCACCACACCAAGCGTTTCATACGTTACAAGGCAGGACGATTTTGACTGTGGCATTATGATTACCGCATCCCACAATCCCTTTTATGACAACGGTATCAAGGTCATCAACCGTTTCGGCGAGAAACTCAACGACACAGAGGTGTCCCTCATAGAATCATATATTGACGGAGACCTCAAAACCCTAGGTGTTACAGGCGATGATCTCCCCCTCGCCCACAGAGAGAGAATCGGCAGAATAATCGACTATGTATCGGGCAGAAACCGATATGTAGGATATCTCATATCCCTCGCATCCAACTCCTACAGAAATTTAAGGATAGGTCTTGATTGTGCAAACGGTGCATCCTGGATGATTGCCAAAACCGTGTTTGCCGCCCTCGGCGCGCAGACTACCGTTATCGGTGCAGAGCCCGACGGATTGAATGTCAATCAGAACTGCGGGTCTACCCATATTGAGAATCTGTGTAAACTGGTGAGGGAAAACCATCTTGATGTAGGTTTTGCCTTTGACGGTGATTGCGACAGGTGTATAGCGGTTGACGGCAACGGCAACGTAGTAGATGGTGATGCTATGATGTATATTCTGGGCAAACGCCTGAAATCAAGAGGTATGCTAAACGACGATACAATCGTTGCCACCGTAATGTCAAACAGCGGTCTCATCGCATCATTGGAGGAAGAGGGCATAAAATGTGTGCAGACTACCGTAGGCGACAGATTCGTGTATGAATGTATGCAGGAAAACGATTACAGTCTGGGCGGAGAGCAATCAGGTCATATAATCCTCAAAAAATACGCCACCACGGGAGACGGACTTCTCACTGCTATTATGATTACAGAGGAGATCTGTGACTCAAAACGTTCTCTCGCAGAACTTGCCCAACCCGTTAAACTATATCCCCAATACACAAAGAACGTGCGTGTGAAAGACAAGGACGCAGCAATAAACGACAGCACTGTACTCAAAGAAAAAGACGCCGTAGAAAAGCTCATCGGCGGCAAAGGCAGAGTGCTTCTGCGCAAAAGCGGTACAGAACCCGTTATAAGAGTTATGACCGAGTGCGAGACCGAGCGCCTTTGCGTAGAGTATGCCGAAAAAATAGTATCTGCCATCGTAAAGGGAGGCCACAGCATTGGTTAAAAAAGTCAGAACATCAGAACTTTTTGATTGTAAAAACGATTACCTTGCACCCCTCTTTGAAAATCACGAATACCCCTGGGAAATACTCCCCCATATAAAAGAGTTTATACTGGAATTTATAGCAAATCCGCCTGCCGGATACACACTTATTGCTGAGGGCGTTCTTGTGGGTGAAAATGTCACAATCCACCCCACCGCCGCCATAATGCCACCCACAGTCCTTGGATCAGGAACCGAGGTGAGACCCAGTGCATTTATACGGGGAAGCGTTATCACGGGAGAGGGTTGTGTGATAGGTAATTCCAGCGAACTCAAAAATGCCGTTTTGCTTGACAATGTGCAGGTTCCACATTATAATTATGTAGGAGACTCTGTTCTGGGTAACCACGCCCATATGGGCGCAGGTGCTATATGCTCCAACCTCAAAGCCGACGGTAAGAGCATAATAATCCACGGCGATACCGAATATGAGACGGGCCTTCGTAAGATAGGCGGTATTTTAGGAGATGGTGCGGATATTGGTTGCGGGTGTGTGTTAAACCCCGGCACCGTAGTAGGCAGAAATACCTCCGTATATCCCCTTACCGCCCTTCGGGGTGTATATGGTGAAAACTGCATTGTGAAATCCAACGACAATATAGTCGGGAGAAAATAAATCCGAAAGGAAAATGTTACCATGAATTTTATTAAAGTTGAATCCTACGAGGCACTCAGCGAGAAAGCGGCAAATATTATAGCCGATGTTGTGAAGGCAAAGAACAACTGTGTGTTGGGCCTTGCCACCGGTTCTTCCCCCCTTGGCACCTATGCAAATCTGGCAAAGATGTGTGATGCAGGTGAGGTGGATTTCTCTGCCGTAACCTCTGTAAACCTTGACGAGTATTCAGGTCTTACTCCTGACAACGATCAGAGCTACAGATATTTTATGAATACCAACCTTTTTTCCAAAATCAACATCGATATCGCCAAGACCCACGTTCCCGACGGTTGCGCTCCCGACCTTGCCAAAGAGGGTGAGCGTTATGATGCTCTCATTGAGGATTTGGGCGGTATAGATATTCAGCTTCTCGGTATCGGGTTAGACGGTCATATCGGATTTAACGAGCCCGATGAATTCTTCACCGCAGAGACCCACAGTGTAAAGCTTGATGAGTCCACCATTGAGGCAAATGCAAGATTCTTTGAATCCATTGACGATGTGCCCAGAGAGGCAATCACAATGGGTATGAAATCTATTATGAATGCCAAAAAGGTACTCCTCATTGCCAATGGTAAAAACAAGAAGGACATCGTGGAAAAATCCTTCTTCGGTCCTATCACCCCCAAGGTGCCTGCGTCTATTCTCCAGCTTCACAGTGATGTTACTGTAATCTTCTGCGAGAACTGATTAACCGAATATAATTAAAATAAACACCCTGTGAAACAGCGGGTGTCAGTAAAGCAGTTACAGTCCCGGCAGCAATCACGTCGGGACTGTTTTTGTATCGCTCACATTGACGTGATAGAATATATCTAACAATTAGATAAACTTAAATTTGACGAGGAGAATATTCAATGAAAATCTATGATATTTCTCAAGAGGTTTTCAGTTGCGAAGTATATCCCGGTGACCCTGTACCAGAGAAAACAGCACTGAAATCAATGCAAGAAGGTGAAGTATATAATTTAACTGCTTTTAGCATGTGTGCACATAACGGCACACATATAGATGCACCATTTCATTTTATTAAAGATGGAAAAACGGTTGATGAGATATGTTTAGAGGCATTTGTGGGAATGGCTTATGTGGCAGAGCATCATGGGATTGTCACGGGTGATAATGCTTCCCAGATACTTGAAAAAGCAAAAAAACAGGACCCAGAAGCGGCAAAGAGAATTCTAATTAAAGGAGATGTTGAAGTGTCATTAGAGGCTGCGAAGGTATTTGCCTCTTCAAATATTTTACTTCTGGGAAATGAATCCCAGACAATCGGTCCACAAAGTACCCCAATGGCAGTCCATCTTGCACTCTTGGGTGCCAATGTTATCTTGCTTGAAGGAATTCGTTTATTAGAGGTGTCGGAAGGTGTTTATTTATTAAATGCCGCACCACTGAATTTATCGGGCGTGGATGGTTCGCCGTGCAGAGCAATATTGATAGATGCCGACAGATAAATTCCAATATGTCGAATGGATATAAGAGCGCACTTCTATACACCGTTCGGTGTAGTGCGTTGGGTGCGATTCTGCACCGCACCAAAGCCTCCCCTGTGTAAGGGGAGGTGTCCCGCAGGGGCGGAGGGGTTGTCAATCCCTCAGTCAGCTTCGCTGACAGCTCACTTTACACAAGGGAGCCTTTCCTAACTCAATACACATTAAAAAAATCCGACCTGTAATTATACAGGTCGGATTGACTTTTTTATGAAGAAAACAATTAAGCCATTTTGATAATCTTCTTGGGGCATGCCTCTACGCATGCACCGCAAGCAGTACATTTATCCACATCCACTACCGCAAGGTTATCGGCAACTGTGATGGCCTGTGCTTCGCACTTCTTCTCACAGATTTTGCAGCCGATACATCCTGCATCGCAAACGGTTCTTACTACTGCACCCTTATCCTTGGATGCACAAGATACGAATGCGGTGGATTTCACCTCGTAAAGCTTAATGAGTGCCTTGGGGCAGATATTGGCACAAGCGCCACAACCCACACATTTTTCTTCGTCTACCACGGCAACACCGTCTGCCACGGAGATTGCACCATACACACACTTGGATACACAACTGCCAAGGCCAAGGCATCCATACTCACAACCCTTGGCACCGCCACCGAGCTGAGAAGCAGTGATACAATCAGCTGAGCCGTAATATTCGTATTTCTCCTTGGCAACTCCACAGTTGCCTGCACAGGATACTCTGGCAACCTTCTTGACGATAGCACCTGCCTCAACACCCATAATAGCGGATATCTGAGATAGTTTCTCCTCTGTCATAAGATTACAACGGGTAATCTCTGCTCCGTCTGCCACTATCGCCTTGGCAAAGGCACTGCAACCTGCATATCCGCATCCGCCACAGTTTGCACCGGGGAGGATCTCGGCTATCTGCTCTTCCCTCTCGTCAACTTCCACATGGAATACCACGGAGGCAAAAGCAAGCAACGCACCGAAGAAAAGTGCTATCGCACCCACCGCCAAAGCGGGAATCAATATTTCGTTCATTCTCTCCCCTCCTTAAAACGACAATCCCTGGAAGCCCAGAAACGCTATTGAAAGCAAACCTGCAGAAACGAGTGCAATCGGGAACCCCTTGAGGTACTTGGGAATCTTTGCGGTTTCGAGGCGTTCACGTACGCCTGCGAAAAGCACTATTGCAAGCATAAAGCCAAGGGCCGCCGCAAAGGAATACCACATTGACACGCCCAGGGAGTAGTTTCTCTGCACGTTTATCATAGTAACGCCCAACACTGCACAGTTGGTAGTGATAAGGGGCAGGTAGATACCCAAAGCCGAATACAACGCAGGGAGTAGTTTCTTAACAACCATCTCTGTAAACTGTACAAGAGCGGCAATCACCAGGATGAATGCCATTGTCTGAAGGTAAGGTGCATCGGGGATCACATAGGCGTTAACCACCCAAGTGAGCGCAGATGCCAGAACCATTACAAACGTAACGGCAATACCCATACCGGTAGCCGTCTCAATCTTCTTTGATACGCCAAGGAAGGGGCAGATACCCATAAACTTAACGAGAACGAAGTTCTCCACAAGCATTGCGGTAATCGCGAGGACAAGGAAATCTTTTATAACACCCATTTATTTGCCCTCCTTTGCCTTGGATTTATCTGTGATGATATTGATAACTGCAATAAGCACACCCAACACCAGAAATGCTCCCGGGGGGAGTATGAAGATGAGGGCGGGGTTATAGGATGCACCGAACACTGAGAAACCAAGGAGTGTGCCGTTGCCGAGGAGTTCACGGACAGCACCGATTATGGTAAGGGCGCCGGTGAAGCCGAGACCCATTGAAAGTCCGTCAATTGCGCTGGGCAAGGGAGAATTCTTTGCCGCAAAGCTCTCTGCACGGGCAAGGATGATACAGTTAACAACTATAAGGGGTATGAACATACCCAGAGATTTTGACAAGTCGGGGAGATATGCCTTAAGGAGCATCTCAACCACGGACACGAATGTGGCGATTATTACTATGTATGCCGCAATTCTTATCTTGTTGGGAATTATCTTGCGCACAAGGGATATAACGAAGTTGGAGCAGATAAGTACGAAGGTGGCAGATAAGCCCATGCCGATAGAGTTGCTCACCGATGTGGTAACCGCAAGAGTAGGACACATACCGAGGAGCTGGACAAAGGTGGGGTTTTCTTCGATAATGCCGTTTTTGAATATTTGTCTGAATTTCATCTTTGTCCCTCCTTATCTCAAATCTTTTACAATCTCAAGGGCGGCATTGATACCATCCGTAACTGCCTTGGAGGTAATAGTCGCACCTGATATTGCGGAAATTTCGTTTTCATTGGGTGTGCCTGATTTCTTCACACTTATTTGGCCGGATTTGCCGATATACTGACTACGGAATTCGTCTTCGGTAGCTCTTGCACCAAGTCCGGGAGTCTCGCTCATGCTTACGATATCAACTCCCGTTACCTTACGGTCCATACCGATACCGACTATCATTGATATCTCACCGCCGTAGCCTACGGGGGTCGCTTTCACACAGTATCCCACTGTGTTGCCGCTGTCATCTTTACCCTCGTAAACATCAGTCACAATATCCGATGACAGATTAAGAATTTTGCCAAAGCCCTTGGCACCCTCCAGAGTGGAAACCATTGCCAGACGTTCGGTCTCTGCATTAAGCTCGGCTATGGTGTCTTTAGTCATATCATTGCATACCGCAAGGATAAAGGTGCAGATAAAGCCGATGGCAAACAGGATAAGACCTGTCTTTATAATGGAGCGTATGTTCTCTTTCATTATGCCACGCTCCTTCCTGTGCCGAATACCCTCGGACGCATATATTTATCAATGATAGGTGTCACGATATTGGCAATGAGTATTGCGTATGTAACACCCTCGGGATAACCACCGAAGATACGGATAACACCGGTTATAACACCTGCAAGGAGTGCATACACAAATTCGCCCTTGCCTGTAGTGGGGCTTGTAACATAGTCCGTAGCCATAAAGAAACCTGCCAGGAACACGCCACCGCCGAGTATATGATAGAGGAAATCACCCTGGCAGAAGCCGCCATCAAAGAGGAATCCGAAGATACCTACTGTGAGTATGTATGTAAGGGGGATTATAGGTCTTATAACCTTACGGGCGATAAGGTAGATGCCGCCAATCAGTATGAGAAGCGCAGAAACCTCGCCGATACAGCCGGGGACATTACCGAAAAACATCGCCTTATAGCCTGCTGCTACTGCGTCCTCACCGCCTTTGATTACTGCGAGGGGGGTAGCAGAACTCACCACATAATCATTACTTCCGAAAAGGGAAAGCTTTGCCATGGTGGGAGTGAATCGGGTCATCGCTACGGGCCAGCTTGCAAGGAGGAATCCTCTTGCAGCAAGGGCGGGGTTTACGAAGTTCTGACCTATTCCGCCAAAGAACATCTTAACAACGATGATTGCAAATACACCGCCTACAAACGCCATATAGTAGGGAATCGTAACGGGGAGGCAGAAGGATAAGAGCATACCCGTTACCACTGCACTGAGGTCGCCTACGGTGTTTTCTTTACCTGTTGCCTTGTCCCACAGATACTCGGATGCCACGCAGGCAACTACTGTAACAAGACTAACCATAAGGGCGCGCAATCCGAAGAAATACACACCGCCTGCCAGAGCAGGAATGAGGGCGATTATCACATCGAGCATTGTGGATGTGATACTGTCAACTCCTCTTATATGAGGGGCATAGGATACTACAAATTTTTTCTCCAAATTACTGCACCTTCTTTCTTGCGGCGACAATTTCCGCCTTCATAAGCTTGATATTCTGGGTGGGGTGCTGCTCACTCTGACAAGTGTATGAGCAGATACCGCACTCTATACAATCCATAATATTGTATTCCACACACTTCTCCATATCCTTTGCAGAAGCATAAGCATTAAGGTAAAGGGGCATAAGCTTCATAGGACACGCCTGCACACATTTACCACAACGGATACAGGGAGAGGTGTTCTTAAATGCGAGTTCCTTATCGGTGAATGCAAGTATACCTGATGTACCCTTCACAACGGGAACAGACAAGTCAAACTGTGCCATACCCATCATAGGTCCACCCATGATAACTTTGCGGGTCTCCTCTTTAAGACCGCCCGCCGCCTCGATTACATACTCAAAGGAAGTACCGATCGGCACACGGAAGTTGGAGGGTTTGTTCACACCCGAGCCGGACACAGTGACGATTCTGCTGAGCAACGGCTGATGACGGGTGATTGCATTGAATACCGCTGTGCAGGTATCAATATTATTCACCACCACACCCACATCCGCAGGGAGCTTGCCCGAAGGCACTTCTCTGCCGGTGATGGCTTTTATAAGATGCTTCTCACTACCCTGGGGGTACTTGGTCTTGAGAACCTTAACCTCTATACCCTCGTAGTCTTTAGCGAGGCTCTTCATTGTCTTTATGGCTTCGGGTTTGTTCTCCTCGATGCCTATATAGCCTTTCTCCACACCAAGAATACCCATTATGAGTTTGAGACCTTCCAAAACGGGTACCGGCGCCTCTATCATAATACGATGGTCGGAGGTGAGATAGGGCTCACACTCTGCACCGTTTACGATACATACGTCTATGTTCTTGTCGGCAGGGGGGTTGACCTTGACATGAGTGGGGAAACAAGCACCGCCCATACCTACCACACCCGCCTCACGGATCAGTGCAATCTTCTCCTCACGGGAGAGCTTGTCCACCCCGTCATAAGCGTGAATCTCGGGATACAGGGTGTAGAGACCGTCATTTTCTATTACTACACTCTGAATCATTCTGCCGTTGGGATGACGTCGTGGCTCTATCGCCTTTACAGTACCCGACACAGTAGAGTGAACGGGGGCAGACACAAACGCCTCACTGTCTCCTATCTTCTGTCCTACTGCAACTGTATCGCCTACCGCAACACAGGGAGTGCAGGGCGCACCTATATGCTGCACCATAGGATACACCAACTCGGCAGGTGCCGCAAGATTGATTATGCTCTTGTTCTCTGTAGCACTTTTGCCATCGGCAGGATGCAATCCGCCTTTGAATGTGTATTTCACTTCTTATCCTCCTTCATCAGCTGATCACTTCATACATATCAACTGCATCGCTTTTCATAACGTGTTCGGTGATCTTGACCACCTTGACCTTTATTACTCTCTCACCGAGAGTAAGCTCTATAATATCGCCTTCCTTAACATCCGCCGAGGGTTTTGCCACTCTGCCGTTAAGAGCGATTTTACCATTTTCACATGCCTCGTTGGCCACAGTTCTTCGCTTTATGAGGCGGGACACCTTAAGATATTTATCAAGTCGCATCTGCTACCTCCTGATAAGTTTATACTTCTGCATTATGGGAATGAGCTTCTCGGATTTGGGAAGCATCTGCATATCCTCTACGGTGACTGCACCCAAGATGAAGAGCATACCGAGGTACACCGCACCTGCACCGCAGATGGCGATAATAACACCGATACGGTTACCAAGGAAGCAGATATTATCATACAGCACCACCGCCACTACGCCCATAATCACCGAGGATATCAAGGGTTTTAGCACTGTAGGCACTATGCCGAATCTCACGCCCATCACCGATTTGATTGCACGGATATTGAGGGTGAGAATTACTATATAGCAGAGCATTGAGCCAATGGGTGCGCCATTGATATTTATCTCGGGAATACCTACAAGGATGTAGTTCACAATTATCTTGATGGCACCACCGATTAACATATTGATAACGGGTACATACTCCTTACCTATCGCCTGAAGGGTGGAGTTAGTAACCATTACAAGTGATACAAACACAATTACAAGGGCAAGCAGAGTAAGGGACTGCTCTGCGAAACTATCCTGGAAAAGGAACAGAAGTATCGGCCCTGCCAGGACTGATACACCGATTGCCGCAGGGAGCGCAAAGAGGGTGGTCACCTTGATTGCGGTGCCCGTTATCCTGCGGGCAAATATTATGTCGCCACCTGCCATTGCCGCCGCCACCGCAGGGACAATGCTTATACCGATAGGTGTTATAATTGAAGGTGGCATATTAAACACGGGATTGGCATAGCCCGAGTAACTGCCCCAGAGGCCAAGGGCCTGTTCATAGGAGAATCCTGCGCCCTCCTGAAGACGACGCATAATCATTATCATATCTATTACACTGGTGAGGCTGAATACCGATGCACCTATGGTAATGGGGATTGCAATCTTGGCAAGTTCCCCTATAATCGAGCAGACAGAACGGGGTTTGCCGAAGTCAGACAGGGGTGATTTTTCTTCTTTGCGTCTTTTGGCGAGGTAGATGCCAGCAATTACCGCCATACCACCAAAAGCACCCATAGTAACACCGAACACTGCACCTGCAGAGCCATAGGCAAGGCCCTTGGGCATAAGCCATATAGCGAGCAGGAATCCGAATATCAGTTTACCCAGTGCCTCTACAACCTCGCTTACTGCGGTGGGCACCATATCCTGCCTGCCCTGGAAATATCCGCGGAAGGCACTCATTATACCTACAAAAAGCAGAGCAAGAGCGATTGACTCAATACCCAGCTTGGCGTCACGGTTCATCATAAAGTCGGTAAACATACCTGCACCGAAATACAGTATTGCCGAGCCGACGATGCCGATTATGGTCATAAGGAGCAGACTGCAACGGAAAATCTTTTTGGATTCTGCCACGTTGCCTCTGGCACGACTTTCTGCCACCATACGGGAGATTGCCACGGGGAACCCGGCAGTAGCTACAACGAACATCCAGGCGTACATCTGATAGGATGAAGAGAAAAGGCCCATACCCTCTTTACCCAGAACATAGGTGAGAGGTATCTTGAACCCTGCACCGATGAGCTTAACCAGAAGGTTGGCTATCATAAGAATAAGGGCGCCCTTCATAAAAACCTGATTTTTATTGTTGCTCAAATGCTCACTTCCTTAACGAAACTTCCTTACACAATATTAAAATATAAGTCCTGCTATGACTGATGATACATATACAATGCCGATAACCTTAAGATTATCCCGCATGGGACGGTTTTCCTTGAAAAGTACCATGATGCCCACACCTGCAGCAGAGCAGAGACCGGAGATAACCGAACCGAAGCTGATGGCTCCCTCGGTATAGAGCTTTGTGAGGAGTACCGATGTGGCACAGTTGGGTACAAAGCCTATCAATGCGGTGATAAAGGGTTGGAAAAGAGTGTCTGTCATAAGGATTGCAGACAGTCTGTCCTCACTCATCACCATAACTGCGAAGTTGAAGGCAACGGATATTGCCAGAACGAACAGGAACGTTCCCAGAGTATGCTTAAGCGCCGCCATAAAGATATGGCCGAAACTCTCCTTGCCCCCTCCGCAATGGGAGTGCTTACGACGAAGTTCTTCGCCTGTAAGGTCGGGAGCGGATTTGAATATGAAGTCTGCCGCAAAACCTGCAATCGCACCCACCAAAATCTTGATTACAATGACTTTAAGCACCGCCGTGCCGTGCCCCGGATTGGAAAGCAATATGGGTATCGCCTCATCCGAAGTGGCAAGAAAAACCGAAACAAGAGTGCCGATGGTAATCAGACGGTTGGAATAGAGGTTGGCCGCCGCCGCGGAAAATCCGCACTGTGGTATGCAACCAAGCACCGCACCGCCAATGGGCCCCATCCTGCCAAAGCCCGTCATCAGTCGGGTCATCTTGTCTGATGAGTACTTCTCTATGTATTCAATAAACAGATACGCCACAAAGAGGAAGGGCACCATCCCAAGACAATGCTGTGCCTCGTGGAGAATCTCATGTATGATATGATGCATAATGTTATCTCCAAAAACTAAAAATTCCTATTATCCGATATTATATTATACAACATATTAAATATAAATACAATGATTGTTTCTTTTTTAACACACATTTTCTGCAAGTTGTTTTTCGCAGAAAACGCGGTATATTTAACCCCTGTAAGTTGTCATAATATATTGACTTTTTTACCCCGTATTGATAGAATAATTATTATGGGAAATATGTTTGTTCGGGAGATGAGTGTTTTGTATAAAAATGTACATTTTATAGGCATTGGCGGTATCAGTATGAGTGCCATTGCAAAGATACTTATATCAAAGGGTGTAGCGGTGTCGGGTTCTGATATCACCGCCACCAAAATCACCGCAGAGTTGGAAGCTCTCGGTGCCAAAATCACTATTCCCCACAGCGCAGATTGTATCAAATCCCCCGATATCATCGTATATACCTCGGCTATTGCCGCAGACAACCCCGAGCTTGTAGCCGCAAAGGAGAAGGGCATCCCCTTGGTTGAGAGGGCAGAGATGATAGGCAATATCATGCGTTCTTTCCCCTACCCCGTGGCAGTTGCAGGCACCCACGGCAAGACCACCTCAACCTCTATGCTCACCTACACACTGGAAGAATCAGGACTTGATCCCACGGTTATGGTAGGCGGTGAGCTGGATATTATCGGTGGTAACCTCAAAATCAGCAACAGCGATTATATGGTGACCGAGGCCTGCGAATACAAACGCAATTTCTTAAAATTTGCCCCCTTTATCGGAGTTATACTCAATATTGAGGCAGACCACCTTGACTATTACAAGGATTTAGATGATGTGGTAAGTGCTTTTGAATCCTTTGCCCGGCTTATCCCCGAGGGCGGTGCCCTTATCATAAACGGAGATGACGAAGAGTGTGTGAAGGCATCTGTGGGTGCAAAATGCCCCGTTATATCCGTGGGTATTGCAAAGGGTGATTACAAAGCAGTCAACATATCCTATGACGATTTCGGATATCCCACCTTTGATATTAAAAAAGGTAATGATACCATAATGACAGTCACCCTGGGAGTACCCGGTGAACACAATATATACAACGCCCTCTGCACCATAGCCGCATCCCTCGTCCTCACGGACAATACAGAGGGAATCAAAAGGGGTATTGAGAAATTCAAAGGCGCAAAACGCAGATTTGAGAAAAAAGGTGAGGCAAACGGTATCCTTGTGATTGACGATTATGCCCACCACCCTACCGAGATAAAAGCCACCCTCTCTGCCATAAGCAAGATAAACTGCAAAAAGCGGTGGATAGTATTCCAACCCCACACCTACACAAGAACTCTCACCTTGTTTGATGAGTTTGCAGATGCTCTCTCGGATGCGGATAATCTTATCATTTCAGATATCTATGCCGCAAGGGAGAAAGACACGGGTCTTGTACACTCATCTCAACTGGCAGACGCCATTGAAGGTGCGGAGTATATAAGCGGATTTGACAACATCTTAAAATATTTTGAAGACAATGCAATGCCCGGGGACATCATAGTCACCATGGGCGCAGGTGATATATTCAAGGTCGGGGAAATGTTCCTTGCAAAGAACTGAGTATCATAAATCATCAACACTTCAGTATAAAACAATACGAACTAAAAGCAAGGTGAAACACAAATGAGCACTGCAAAAATCAATTCTTCTGCAAAAATGATGGATATGTGCAATGGTCCCATCGTCAAAAACATACTCATCTTTGCCCTGCCTCTTATGGTATCAAGGGTGGCACAGCTCCTTTTCAATGCGGCAGACGTGGTAGTGGTAAGTAAATTCTGTGGTGACACCGCTCTGGCGGCGGTAGGCTCTACGGGATCGCTGATAAACCTGCTCCTTAATCTTCTGCTGGGAATGTCGGTGGCTACCAACATCCTCACCGCCCGTTCTATCGGTGAAAAGCGGTTTGATATGGTATCAAAATTTGCCCACACGGCAATCCTCATCAGTATTATTGCAGGTACGGTGTTCGGTCTTATAGGTGCGATGTTGGCAAAGCCCGCCCTGCTCCTTATGAACTCCCCCGTGGAAGTAATTGACCTGTCAACCCTCTACATACGCATTTACTGTGCAGGAGTGCCTGCATCTATGGTATACAACTTCGGCTCGGCTCTGCTCAACGCAAAGGGCGATACCAAACGTCCCTTGAACATCATCCTTGTATCGGGCGTTATAAACGTGGTACTCAATGTAATATTCATAGTGTTCTTCGATATGTCGGTTGACGGTGTGGCCCTTGCCACGGTTATCTCCCAGTATATATCTGCGGTGAGGATTGTGCTTTGCCTCGTGGCCGACGACAGTGCAATCCGCATAGAATTCAAAAACCTTAAATTCCACAAGGATTGTATAAAGGAGACTCTTAAAGTGGGTATCCCCACAGGGCTTAACGGCATGACCTTCTCCCTCTCCAATATCGCAGTACAATCAGCAGTTAACTCCCTTGGCGGTGGTGTAATGGCCGCCTTTGCCGCCACCAACAACATTCAGGGATTTTTATATGTAATATGCAATGCATTCTACAGCGCCGCCCTCACCTTCTCCAGCCAGAATTACGGTGCAGGCAAGCTGGACAGAATCAAGAAGGTTATATACACCAATATGCTGTTCATTGTGGTGCTTGGCTCAATCATATCGGGAGTGGCATTCGTTTTCGCAAGAAATCTGCTCTCCATATACATCACCGACCCCGCAATCATCGAAATTGGCGTGATATGTGCAAAATATATATGGCTGCCAGTATTTCTGTGCGGTATAATGGAAATGTATCTTGCAGGCGTACGCAGTATGGGATATTCCACTTTGCCTATGATAATGTCCGTATTCGGCACCTGCGGTGTGCGTATAATGTGGGTTTACACTGTGTTTGGTGCGTTGCGCACAGTCGGCTCTCTCTTTGTGGTGTACTCCATCAGCTGGGCCATTACTGCCTGTGCCCATGCCGTTTGCTTCTACATCATATTTGCCAGAAAGAAACGATTGGCGTCGGAGAAACTTACAACCGCATAAACAAAAGCACTTGTTTCGGCGGTGCTCCTCAGGGAGGAAATGCTCAAAAAACACGATTATGGCACATAACTTTGTCAAAAAGCCTTGAAATCCGTCAGGAATTTATATTAATGAAAAAACGACAAGCCGAAACTTGTCGTTTTTTTATACGCCTGATGCGATTCGAACGCACGACCTCCAGAGTCGGAGTCTGACACTCTATCCAGCTGAGCTACAGGCGCATGCTATAAAATAGTATGGATTTACCGCTAATATTATACACAACGGTTGGCGTGGTGTCAAGTTTGATGGTTTGTTATTGATTTTTTGCTTTCTTGATGTATAATAGATTTATAGAGGTTGAAACAAAAGGTGGTGAGCAGATGAAATCCATAGGTATTATATGCGAGTACAACCCTTTTCACAACGGGCACAGGCACCAGATAGCCGAGGCAAAAAAGGCATCGGGAGCTGATGCAGTGGTGTGCGTGATGAGTGGCTCCTTTGTGCAGAGGGGCGAGGTGGCGCTGTTTGACAAATGGACAAGGGCGAAATGCGCTCTGGAAAACGGTGCGGATTTAGTAATTGAACTGCCCGTCTGGTACGTGCTCCAGTCCGCAGAGATGTTTGCCTATGGGGGAATAAATCTGCTGTCAAAATCCCGCCTTGCATCTGCCATAAGCTTCGGCACGGAATGTGACGATACGGAGCACCTCATAGAATGCGGTGAAATCCTTGCAGGTGAAGACGAGACGCTCAAGGAAGAAATCAGAGCCCTTATGGCAAAGGGCGAGGGATATCCCTTTGCACTTCGCAAGGCGGTATCTGCCCTCTACCCACACCTTGCCAATATTATAGACAACCCCAACAGTATGCTGGGTGCAAGTTATATATCAGCCATGATAAAATGCGGTATGCCCTCGGGCAATATTGTGCCTGTAAAGCGCATCTTCGCTCCCCACGACAGTGACGTGACTGACGGAGTGTATGCATCCTCAAGTCATTTGAGAAATCTTATTTCCAATGGTGAGGATATCTCCCACCTCTCCCCCTTTGATGCGGACTCGTCCAGATATTATATGAAAAACCTTGAGGGATTCATACTGGGTTTGATAAGAACCGCATCTCCCGAAAGACTTGCGGGCATACCCGGAATTGAGGATGGATTTGAAAACCGACTCATTGATGCATCCAGAAAAAGCTCGTCTTTGGAAGAACTCTTTGAGAGAGCATCAAGCAAGCGGTACACCCTCAGCCGTGTCAAAAGAACTATCCTTGCCGCCACAATCGGTATGGAAAAGGGCAAAGAGTGCGACTATGTGAGGGTGCTTGGCATGACGGATGCGGGCGCTTCCCTTATAAAGAGTGTGAAGGACACAAGTGAGCTTGATATCGTGACGAAGACGGCGGATTTCAAGGGAAAAGCAAACAGCACGTTCACCTATGATATCCTTGCCACCGATATCGCTTCCCTTTCCTGCGAGGACAAAGACATACGCATCGCAGGGAGAGATTATATGACATCCCCGGTAAAAATATAAAAATATCAAAAAAACTCTTGCAAATCCTTGATTTGTGTGGTATTATATGACAGTAGACAATATTTATTCGGAAGGAGTGGGTTGACAAACCCACTCTTTCTTATATTTTCAGGAGTGATGTGATGAGGAAGGCAGATGTATGCGAGACGATCGAGAAGATCGTGACACCAATCGCAAAGAAGTCAAACTGCGCCGTGTATGACATTGAGTTTGTCAAAGAAGGCAGTGACTATTTTTTGCGGGTATTCATTGACACGGCAAGCGGTGAAGGCAGTGCTTCATTAGACGATTGCGAGGCAATCTCCAGAGAACTGTCTGACGAGCTTGACAAGGCAGACCCGATTGACAAGGCGTATATGCTGGAGGTGTCTACCCCGGGAATTGACAGAGTGCTCCGCAAGGATGAGCATTTTGCAAGGTTCATCGGCAGTAAGGTGGACATCGGTTTATACAAGGCAATCGATGGTGCAAAGTGCTTAACAGGCACCCTCAAGGGATTTGAGGATGGAGTTGTCACCGTAGAACTTGCAAAGGGTGATTTCTCAATCAAGCTGGCAGAGACCACCTCAGTACGACTCAGTTTAGAAGGATTATTTTAATTAAATTTAATTTTATACAGGAGGGATTTAGAAAAATGGGTAAATTAAACTCAGAATTCATGCGCGCTCTTAACGAGATCGCAGAGCAGAAAGGCATTGACAAAGAGATTGTACTTGAATCTCTTGAGGCAGGTATGGTATCTGCTTACAAAAAGAACTACAACACAACAAGCGAAAATTTCAAAGTAGACATCAACAGAAAAACAGGTGAAATCAAGGTGTACATCCAGAAGGAAGTCCTTGCTTCTGACGATGATATCGAAGACGATATGATCCAGATCAGTCTCGAGGAAGCAGTAAAGTATGATGCTTCCATTGAGGTTGGTGATATATTGAATATCGAGGACACACCTGCAGAGTTTGGCAGAATCGCCGCTCAGGCAGCAAAGCAGATGGTAGTACAGAAGGTCAGAGAAGCTGAGAGACAGATTATGCTCTCTGAGTTTGCCGCATTGGAGAACGGTATGATTACAGGTATCATCCAGCGCAGCAAGGGTAACGACATCTATGTGGATATCGGTATCGGCCTTGGCAAACAGGTAGGTGAGCTTGAAGCAATCCTCCCCGCCAACGAGCAGTCTCCCACAGACCGTTACTATTTCCATCAGCAGCTCAAGCTCTATGTGGCTAATGTAAAGACCGAGAAGGCACGTTTCAACGAGCCCGCAATCATGGTATCAAGAACAAGAACAGGTCTCGTAGAGAACCTCCTCAAGCTCGAGGTTCCCGAGATTGCCGACGGCACTGTAGAAATCAAAGCGATTTCCAGAGTGGCAGGCTCCAGAACAAAGGTGGCAGTTGTATCTCACAACAGCAACGTTGAGCCCATCGGTGCATGTGTAGGTAAAAACGGTATGCGTATCCAGAAGGTTATGGACGAACTCGGCGGTGAGAAGATTGACATCGTGCTCTACTACGATGATCCCATCAAGATGATTCGTTCCGCTTTCTCCCCCGTTGAAATCACAGATATCAAAATCAACCCCGTTGACCATGCGGCAATGGTGTTTGTTGATCCCAATGCATTGTCACTTGCCATCGGTAAGAACGGACAGAATGCACGTCTTGCAGTTAAGCTTTGCGGATTCAAGATTGATATCAAGCCCGATACAGAAATCGATAATTACAGCGACTGGGGAACCGCTACAAACACCATCGGTGATATCTTTACCGGTGATTTGGGTTCTTTCAGCAAAGACGGTGACGACGAGGAATGAGAAACCCCGCCAACACAAGGACTTGTGCAGGATGCGGATGCAAGGCAGATAAGGACACTCTAATAAGAGTTGCCGTATTAAAGGACGGTTCCTTCAAGGTTAATGCCACAAAAGGCAGAGGTGCTTACCTCTGCAAAAACCGTGACTGTCTTGACAAGGCGATAAAGAAAAAACGCCTTAACCACATTTTGCGTGCGTCCGTTCCCGCTGAAATTTTTGATGAATTGTCAAATATAACAGGAAGTGATCAAAATTAAAATTCCAACCACGGTTTCCCTTGCCAAGAAGGCAGGTAAGATTGTCCACGGTGAGGCAAATGTCAAAGAAGCAATAAGAGCAGGCAATGCCTCAATCGTTATAATTGCATCCGACACGGGTGCCAATACCTTAAAGAGCATTACCGACAGTTGTGCATATTATAATGTAACGTACCATCTTGCAGGCACCAAGGAGGAGTTGGGTCACTCTATCGGCAAAAGCTTTTGTGCCGCGATAGCCGTATGTGATGACGGATTCGCCAAAAGTATAGAAAAATCTTTTGCTGCAAATATTAACGGAGGTGAAGTATTATGACAAAAATCAAACTCACGGATTTTGCCAAGAAGCTGGGTATCACAAGCAAACAGCTTTCCGAACTTCTGGTGGAATATGATATAGACAAAAAGAATACTTCCTCATCTATTACTGACGAGGAAATAAACGTGTTTTTCACAAAGCATCTGCCCAAATACAACAACGGCGATACCATCTTTGATGCTTACACCAAGATAAACGAAGCCCTTTCTGCTCAGAGAGAGAAGGAAAAGGCAAAGGCAGCCAAGGAGAAAGCAGCCAAGGAAGCAGCAGAGAAGGCAGCCAAGGAAGCAGAAGAAGCAGCTGCTAAGAAGGCAGCCGAGGAAGCAGCCGCTGCCAAGAAGGCAGAGGAAGATAAGCTTGCCAAGGAAAAGGCAGAGAAGATTGCCAAAAAGAAAGAGCAGGAACGCCTTGAGAAGCAGAAGAAGGCAGAGATAGAGAAACAGCGCAAGGAAGAACTTGAGAAGCTCAGACGCTCTGTTTCTGAAAACAGCGATATTGAAAGCATCGAAATCAAGAAAGAGGATACCCGCAAGACTATCGACACCCGTCAGAACGTGGTTGACCTCGACAAACTCGACACCGAGAAAATTGAGAAGCTTGTAGATATTGACACCGATGTTGAGAAGATGCAGAAAATCAAGAAGGGTCCCAAAAAGCAGGAGAAGGCAGTAATGCAGAAGGCCGCTCCCAAGAAGAAGGAAGAAGAGAAGAAGGGCCCCGTTACCATCGAAGTGCCCGAGGAGATTTCCGTAGGTGAGTTTGCAGAGCTTATGAAGGTGCCTGCTACTACCGTTGTGAAAAAACTCTTTGAGCTCGGCATTATGGCATCTGTATCCCAGACCATTGACTTTGACACCGCCACATTGGTTGGTGAAGACCTTGGCTTTATCGTACAGAAGCTCATTATCGTAACCGAAGAAGACAAACTCTTCAATGACGTTGAGGATGCTCCCGAGTCACTCCAGCCCCGTTCACCCGTTGTGGTTGTTATGGGTCACGTTGACCACGGTAAGACTTCACTCCTTGATGCTATCAGAAATACCAACGTAACTGCCCGTGAGGCAGGTGGTATCACCCAGCACATCGGTGCGTACAGAGTGCGTATCCACGATAAGAAAATCACATTCCTTGACACCCCCGGTCACGAAGCGTTTACCGCTATGCGTCTCCGTGGTGCTCAGGTAACTGATATTGCAATCATCGTTGTTGCGGCAGATGACGGTATCATGCCCCAGACAGTTGAGGCAATCAACCACGCCAAAGCGGCAGGTGTTACCATTATCGTTGCAATCAACAAGATCGACAAAGAAGCGGCTAACCCCGACAGAATCAAGCAGGAACTCACAGAGTATGACCTCGTTCCCGAGGAATGGGGTGGCGATACCATCTGTGTGCCTATCTCTGCTAAATTCAATCAGGGTATTGATGAGCTTCTCGAGATGGTTACCCTCGTTGCCGATATGAAAGAACTCAAAGCCAACCCCGACAGAATGGGTAAAGGTACCGTAGTTGAAGCACAGCTCGACAAGGGCAGAGGCCCCGTTGCCACCGTACTCGTACAGAACGGTACTCTCCGTGTAGGTGATATCGTGGTGGCAGGTACAGCTGTTGGTAGAGTAAGAGCAATGGTTGACGACAGAGGCAATCAGGTTAAAAAAGCAGGTCCTTCTGTGCCTGTTGAGATTATCGGTCTCAGCGAAGTGCCCGAGGGCGGTGACCTCTTCTATGCGGTTTCCGACGAGCGTAAGGCAAGAGAAGTAGTTGAGGCAAGAAAGTTCAAGGCAAAAGAAGAAGCTAACCAGGCAAGAAAAGCCGTTTCCCTTGATTCACTCTTTGAACACATCAAGGACGGCGAAATGAAGACTCTCAACATTATCGTAAAAGCAGACGTTCAGGGTAGCGTTGAGGCAGTTAAACAGTCACTTGAAAAGCTCTCTAACGAGGAAGTAAGAGTTGCCTGCATCCACGGCGGTGTTGGTGGTATTACAGAGAGTGACGTTATGCTCGCCGCCGCATCCAATGCAATCATTGTCGGCTTTAACGTACGTCCTAATGCACAGGCAGTATCTACCGCCGCAAGGGACAATGTAGATATCAGAACTTACAGAGTAATCTATACCGCAATCGAAGAAATCGAATCCGCTATGAAGGGTATGCTTGCTCCTGAATTCAAAGAAGTTGTTTACGGTCAGGCAGAAGTACGTAACACCTTCAAGGTATCAGGCGTAGGTACTATCGCCGGTGGTTATGTTCAGGAAGGTAAGATCCTGCGTAACTCCCAGGTACGTATCGTGCGTGACGGCATAGTAATCCACGAAGGCGTGCTCGCATCATTGAAGAGATTCAAAGACGACGCCAAAGAAGTTGCCTCCGGTTACGAGTGCGGTATCGGTATTGAAAACTTCAACGATATCAAGGAAGGCGATATTATCGAATCCTTCGATATGGAAGAAGTGGAAAGGTAATTATAAATGGCAAACAACAGAATAGAAAGAATCAAAGAAGAGGTGCTCCGTGAACTTGCGTCTGTTATAAGGACTCTCAAAGACCCCCGCATCCCCGAGATGACCTCGGTGGTGGCGGTGGATGTCACAAAAGACCTTAAATACGCCAAGGCCCATGTAAGCGTTATGGGCAGCGAAGAGGAAAAGACCGCAGCCCTTGCCGCACTCAAAAGTGCATCAGGTTACATCCGCAGGGAAATCTCTGCCCGTCTTAACCTTCGCATCACTCCCGAGTTTACCTTTGTGCTTGACCGTTCCGTTGACTACGGAATACGTATCAATGATCTTATAAGCAAAATCAATAAGGGTGATCTGTGATGAGTTTAACCGCAGTTAAAAATTTCATAGAGGCAAATGATAATTTTGCCATTATCGGCCACGTCAATCCCGATGGTGACTGTGTGGGCTCTTGTATGGGACTCTGGCATGCCATCAGGGGATTGGGCAAGCAGGCAAAGATTATAATGGCCACCGAGGACGTTCCCCCGTTTTTAAGATTTATATGGGATGAGAATGCCTCGGGGGATGCTTACAGTGATTATGATGCATATATCGCGGTGGACTGCGCAGGTGCAGACCGCCTCGGGTATCTCAGAGATGAATTTACTGCCTTTGAAAATACCGTATGCATTGACCACCACAGGACTAACGTAGGCTTTGCATCAATCAATGCCATATTCCCCGATGCAGCAGCTGCGGGTGAGATAATATTTAATCTTGCAAAGATGCTCTCTCCCACTCTTTCAGTAAAATCGGCTGAGTGCATCTACACCGCTATCGCATCGGACACAGGAGGATTTAAGTATTCAAGCACTACAGGCAATACGCTCCGTGCAGGTGCAGACCTTGTGGATACAGGGATTGACTCTGCCTCAATCCACAAGATGCTGTTTGATACTTATACCCTCTCCCAGATTGAGCTCATAGGCGATATTGTATCCTCACTCACCACGCATTTTGACGGCAAGGTGGGTATAATCTCCGTAAGTGATGAGCTTCTTGCAAGTCGCAATATGCGGGGAGACGATGCGGATTTTATCGTTTCTCTGCCCCGTGCAATTGAGGGCGTTGAGGTGGGTGTCTTCCTTAAAAAGAGAGGAGACGACGTGAAGGTAAGCTTCCGTTCTGCCGAGACGGTTGATGTGTCAAAGGTGGCAGGAAAATTAGGTGGTGGCGGTCATTTCTGCGCCGCAGGTGCCACCATAGAGAACTCTGATATTGAGGGTGCAAAGACGATTGTGCTGTCTCTTATTGAAGAGTTATTTAAGAAATAATAAACTAAAAAGGGAGTGTGATTGCCATTAACGGAGTTATTATAATAAACAAAGAGCAGGGTTTCACCTCCCATGATGTAGTGGCGATTATGCGAAAAGTCCTCGGCACCAAGAAGGTAGGCCACACGGGTACTTTAGACCCTCAGGCAACGGGAGTGCTTCCCGTGTGTGTGGGTAAGGGTACTAAGGTAAGTGATATGCTCACAAATTCTGATAAAGAGTATGTGGCGAGGGTGAGGCTCGGCACTACCACCGATACGGAGGATATATGGGGTGAGGTGCTCACCTCCGCCGATTGCTCACACATCACCTTGGATATGGTGAAGAATGTGGCGAGTGAATTCACAGGTGAGATTGAGCAGATACCGCCCATGTACTCCGCAGTAAAGATAGACGGAAAGAAGCTCTACGAATATGCCCGATCAGGTACTCAGGTAGAGAGAAAGAGCAGGAAGGTCACCATACATAGTATTGATATTGAGGGTTTTGACTCCGGTGAATTCACTATGCGGGTGTCCTGCTCCAAGGGTACGTATATCCGCACCCTCTGTGCAGATATTGGTGAGAAATTGGGCGTAGGTGCGTGCATGAGCGGTCTTATCCGCACCAGGTCATCTGTGTTTACCCTTGATATGGCAAGGGCTATTGACGAGGTTAAGGAGATTGCATCAAAGGGCGAGGTGGGTGGACTCATCATCCCCGTGGATGCACTTTTCACCGAACTGCCTGAAATCCGTCTGAATGACGACTACACCGCAAAGATATTAAACGGAATGTTTTTATCTGTCCCCCACGGCGAAGGTGAGTACAGAGTGTACTCTGCCAAGGGTGAATTCATCTGCGTAGGCAAGGTGGAGGACGGATTGCTTAAAATAGTCAAGAACTTCTACGCCAACTGAGAAACGAGGTGACACACGGTTGGATATATCAAACACAAGACAAATCACAAGCACAGCCGTTGTCATAGGTAAGTTTGACGGTGTCCACAAAGGGCATCAGGCGTTGCTTGATATTGCAAGAGAATCCTCACTCCGTGACAGATTGGTGCCGATTGCCTTCGCCTTCACCTCAAGGTGCGAGCAGGAAAGCATCACAAAGGAATCCCTCAAGGCACAACTCCTTGAAGATGGCGGTATGTGCGGAGTGTATTCCCAACCCCTTTCAGATAGTTTCAAATCCACTACCCCCTCGGAGTTTGTGGATATACTCATAAGGGATTTCAATGCAAGGCATATCATAATCGGATTTAACTTCCGCTTTGGCAAGGACAGATGCGGTAATGTCGAAACCATGGCGGACATCTGTGGAAAAGCAGGTATCAGGCTTTCCGTGGCAGACCCCGTGATGTACGAGGGTGAGGCCATAAGCAGTACAAGGATTAAATCGGCGCTTGCCTCAGGCGAGGTTACAAAAGCAGCTGATATGCTTGGCAGACCGTATTCCGTGACCGCCAAAGTCATAGAGGGCAAGAAGCTGGGTCGCACCATAGGATTCCCTACCGCCAACATCGACACCACGGAATGCTCTATGCTCCCTGCATCAGGCGTGTATGCTACCGCCGTGACTGCAGAGGGCACAAGATATCCTGCCATCACCAATATAGGCATCAACCCCACGGTTGACAGTGACGGAGATACCAAGGCAGAGACCTACATACTCGGCTTTGAGGGAGATTTGTACGGCAAGGATATCACCATAGAGTTTTTATCCCGTATCCGTGATGAAAAGGCATTTGAAGATATTGAAGCATTAAAAAATCAACTCGCTCTTGACAAAGAGAAAGCTGCTCAGGTTTTTGAAAATATATGAAAACAGGTTGCCAAGTGGCAACCTGTTTTTTAATTCTGCTTATGTACTATTTTGTATTCGTCATAGTAATTGTAATAGGGACAACTGCTATTGCCACTTGACACAAATCGGGCATACTCGTCCTCGTCAAGATTTATCGAGCAGTAGTATTCTTCCCATTCACTATCGTATTCATAATATGCACAAGTTTCGCATTGATTAGACATTTCCATCACCCGAAACCATTTTAACATTGAAGTTTTTCAAAGTCAATAAATTTATGTATTGACATATATCGAAAAAGGTCGTATAATGAAGCCAACAAATAAATATTTGGGGAGCTCTTATTAAGGGCTGAGAGGGGATTAGCGAATCCCGACCCATATACCTGATACGGATAATGCCGGCGTAGGAAATATATTTCATAAGAATTTATATTTAAGCGAGCAGACCGTCAGGGGTGCTCGTTTTTTGTTACCCTGACGTGCGGGAGTCCGTATAGGTATGACTATGATAAAACACTGCAGAGTTTTATATATCATAAGCGGATTTCACATCCGTCAACTATTTTTGGAGGGTTTACAATGACAAAAACAAAAAAAATCACGGTCTCTGCCCTGCTGGTGGCTATGGCGACCGTACTTTCACTTGTGTCAAAAGCCATCCCTGCCCCGTGGCTTCAGGGTGGCTCGGTGACTATTGCATCAATGGTGCCCATAATTGCGGTATCACTCATAATCGACAGCCGTTGGGGAGTTCTTTCGGCAATCGTGTATTCACTTATACAGATGCTCACGGGATTCTATCCCCCACCCGTGCAGACGGTGGGTTATTTCTTCCTCGTAATATTTCTGGACTACGTTGCCGCCTTTGGTGTGCTTGGCTGTGCAGGATGGTTCTACAGATTATGGGATGAGAAAAGCTTTGCCATACCCCTGTCGGGTGCAATAGTTACATTGGGCAGATATATATGCCACATACTGTCGGGCATTCTTATATGGGGTGTGTATGCCCCCGAGGGTCAGAGTGTGCTTGCCTACTCGCTTATATACAACGGTACATATATGATACCAGAGATTATCATAACCGCCGTTGTGTTGGGCGCAATCACACCTGTAATCAGGAAAATCAGATGATTAAAGGGCGGTTGGGGATTCCCCAATCGCCTTTTGTTTACAATTTTTCTTATTTGTTTGCCTTGCATAATCGGGAGAAATCAAGTATAATTAACTCATATTATTTTAGCGAAGAGTAAAAAACGGAGATTTTATAATGGAAATGTGTCAGATATGCGGGAAGTTCCCCGCAGTAGTGCGAGCAAAAGATGAAGCAAGCGGTGAGGAGAAGCTCTACTGCTTCAACTGTGCCGCACAGCATAATATAAAGATTACTCAGGCCAACTGTATCACTCCCGATATAAATGACCTCCCCCCCGAGGTGGCACAGTTTACCAAGGCGATTGAGCAGATGTTCTCATCCATGGGGTTTGACGGTGCAGCAGTAGAGGTGCAGGGTGGAAATATTGAGGATATTGACCTTAATGAACTCACCGAGAAGATGAACGAGCTTATGGCAAACGGTATGGGTGAGGAATTCCCCGAGGGCGAGGAAGAGCTCCCCGAGGAGATTGATACTCCCCCCACCCCTGATGCTCCCAAACCGCCAAAGCAACCGAGAGGATTCATATTCGGCATTGACCCGTCAAGAATCGGCATTACCCCCGATATGCAGATGGGCTTTGGCAAAGAGAAGCAGTCTATACTTGAAAAATATGCGGTAAATCTCACCGACCTTGCCAAGGAAGGTCTCCTCGACCCCGTAATCGGCAGAGAGGAAGAGATTATCCGCACTATTGAGATACTCAACCGCAGAAGCAAGAATAACCCCGTGCTTATCGGTGAGCCCGGTGTGGGTAAGACCGCCGTGGCAGAGGGTGTGGCACAGAGGATAGCAGAGGGCAAGGTGCCCGAGAAGTTGTTTAATGTGGAACTTTATCAGCTTGACCTCACATCCCTTATAAGCGGTACACAATACAGAGGTCAGTTTGAGGCGAGAATGGAGAAGCTGGTGAAGGAATGCTCTGCCAATCCCAACATAGTGCTTGTGATGGACGAGATTCACACCTTGGCATCCCTTGGCGCATCCGAGGGTTCACCGGGAGCAGGCAATATATTGAAACCCGCCCTTTCCCGTGGTGATGTGCAGATTATAGGCACTACCACCGCTGACGAATACAGGCAGTATATAGAGAAAGACGCCGCATTGGAAAGACGATTCCAACCCGTACTCATTGACGAGGCCACAAGGGAAGAGACTCTTGAGATACTCAGAGGTATCGCCCACCTTTATAGCGACTACCACAATATCACCATCACCGAGGATGCTCTGGTGGCGGCAGTGGATCTGTCACAGAAATATATTTCCGACCGATTCCAGCCCGACAATGCCATTGACGTACTGGACGAGGCGGCATCATCGGTTAATGCGAATGACCCTAATTTAGAAGAAATCCGCACCCTCTACAAAGAGGACGACGACCTGTCGGAGAAAATCAAAGAGATGGAAGACGATAGCGGTAACATCAAAAGTGATGAGCTTTATGAAGAGCATGCCCATATAGTATCCCGTCGTTGCCGTATCAGTGATGCCATAAGCGGATACCACAAGAAGCAGAAAGAGACCATCCTCACTACCAACGATATTGCAGAGGTAATCTCCCGCAGGACAGGTATCCCTGCAAAGAGCATTTCCGAATCCGACAGAGAGAAACTGCTCAACTTAGAATCCCGTCTCCACGAGAGAATTATCGGTCAGGACGAGGCGGTATCAGGCGTGGCAGAGGCAATCCGCAGAAGACGTGCCTTCAAGATGTCGGCAAAGAGACCTGCTTCCTTCATATTCGTTGGTCCCACCGGTGTGGGTAAGACAGAGCTTGTAAAGGCGTTGGCAGAGAAGCTCTTTGATGATGAGAACCTCTTTATCCGCCTTGATATGAGTGAATATATGGAGAAGGAATCCGTATCAAAGCTTATCGGTGCTCCTCCCGGATATATCGGCTATGAGGAGGGCGGTCAGCTTACCGAGAAGGTACGATTAAAGCCCTACTCCGTAATACTCCTTGACGAGATTGAAAAGGCACATCCCGACGTGTTCAACATCCTGCTCCAGCTCCTTGATGACGGTATCTTAACCGACAGTCAGGGTAAAGAGGTCAACTTTGAAAACACAGTTATAATTATGACCTCAAATGCAGGTACCCGTTCATCCACCGCAGGCTTCGGTGAGAAGGCAGAGGGCAAAATAAGCACCAATGTGGACAGCGCTCTTAAAGAGATATTCCGCCCCGAGTTCTTGAACAGGGTTGACAAGATAGTGGAATTCAAATCCCTCACCCGTGATGAGCTCCTGAAGATTGCAGACCTTATGCTTGCAGATATCCGTGATGAGATGGAGGCAATCGGTGCCACATTTGAGATTACCGAAAGCGGAAAGAACGCCATAGTTGACGAAGGGTATGTATACAAATACGGTGCCCGTCCTATGCGAAGGACTATTCAGGACCGTATCGAAAACCCCACCGCAGACTTTATTATCCGTGGTGATATAACATCAGGCAGTAAGGTTATCGCCGACACAGATGAAGAAGGCAAGATAAAAGTAAGAGTTGAGTAAAACAAAAAAGACCTGACATACAAGGTGTACTCTAAAGGACAGTAAAAGGTCGTAGCGATTTGCTACGACCTTTCGTCATTATAAAAACAATCTAATTCCCATCTTAAAGGATTGGTGTCTATGTATTCCCATATTTTTTGATAATCTTTTTCACCACGAATTATGTGGTCGTTACAAGATGATTGCCATATATTTTCACCATATTCTCTGTTACAATATCTTTTTAACAATGACACAAATTTTGAGGTTTCATTATTGTAGGGTGCGGCGGTTTCCGACGCACCGTTTTTGTAATCTGTTATGTTGAGAATTAAATGAAAATGATTTGGCATAATTACATATTTATCTACTTTGATATATGCATATTTTTTATTCATCAATTTGATATACTTATCAAGAATCTGTCCATATTCGGATAATATTATTTGCGGTGCGTCGAAATCGCCGCACCCTACAAATTTACCGAGCAACTGTTTTCTGTCTTTTACGCATATTGTGAGAAAATACATTCCCGGTGTTGAATAATCATATCCTTTTAATCTTGTTGGTTTTCGTTTTGGTAATTCCATATTATCATTTTATTTCCTGTTCTAAGTCATCAAAATCTTTTGTAGAAAAGAATTCCCCTAATGTTATTTCTAATCCATCACAGAATTTTTTAATTGTTCTTATAGATATATCTCTGCGTGATTTATCCATCATGCTATATGCAGTTGATGGTGTTACTCCTGATATATTCGCAAGTTCGTTTATCCGCATATTTCTTTCTGCACAGAGTTCATTAAATCTTTTTACTATTACATCTTTAACATCCATTTTAA
>JAZOWA010000033.1:0-11225 GCA_045659025.1 Clostridia bacterium | reverse complement strand
CGCTTGGCCTCCGACTTAACTTCTTGACGATATGAAAGACACTATGTATGATGCAAACGGTGTTGGTCTGGCTGCTCCTCAGGTCGGTATATTAAAGAGAATCGCTGTAATTGATGTGGGTGATGGCCCTATAGAACTAATCAACCCTGTAATTACCGCTACAGAAGGAGAACAGTGCAATGTGGAGGGTTGTCTGAGTGCGCCCGGTAGATATGGCGAGGTGGTAAGACCTGAGAAGGTCACTGCTGTCGCAACCGATCGTAATGGTGAAGAGTTTGAGATTACAGGCGAGGGCTTGCTTGCTATTGCTTTGTGTCATGAAATTGAGCACCTTGACGGCAATCTTTTCCTCGATAAAGTAATTAAGTTTGTTGAGGTGGAGCAGTAATGAAGATTTTGTTTATGGGCACTCCTGATTTCTCTGTATACACGTTAAAAGCCCTTGTGGATGCAGGTCATGTGATAACAAGTGTTATTACTCAGCCTGATAAGCCAAAGGGTAGAGGACACAAAATGGCACATCCTCCCGTGTACGAATATGCTGAGAGTATCGGGCTTAAAATCCACCAGCCGGAAACCTTAAGAAATGGTGCAATCACCAATATTCTTGAAGATGAAGTTCCTGAACTTATCGTTGTGGTTGCATACGGAAAGATTCTGCCTGAATATGTGTTGAATTTTCCAAAGTTCGGTTGTGTGAATGTTCACGCATCTCTGCTTCCAAAGTATCGTGGCGCGGCGCCTATTCAGCGAGTAATTATTGATGGTGAATCCGAAACTGGTATTACCACTATGTATATGGCAAAAGGTCTTGATACGGGAGATATGATTGAAAAATCCGTTGTAATGATCAGAGATGATGACACCTACGAGACTCTTCATGACAAGCTTGCCGTTGCAGGATCTGAACTTATAGTAAGCACTGTGGAGGCTATACAAAATGGCACTGCAAATCGCGAGGTTCAGGATGATTCGCTTTCTTGCTATGCAGAAATGATTACCAAGGAAACTGCGCGTATTGATTGGAATAAATCTGCGAAGGATATTTATAATTTAATCAGAGGATTGTATCCGGTTCCAAAAGCGTTTACTTTTATGGATAACACACAGTTCAAAATCACTTCTGCAAATATTGTTTGCGCCAAGCCAGACAAAGCACCTGGTACAGTTACAGAAGTTGGTGCTGATTATATACAGGTTGCATGTGGTTTTGACAGTGCGCTTAATATATCACAACTTCAACCCGAAGGAAAACGAGCTATGTCAGTATCTGATTATCTTAAAGGCAATTCAATATCTGTTGGTCAAATTTTCATCTGAAAGGAAAAGTAATTATGCTGTATTACGATATGTATTATTTTATTTTAGTTATTCCCGCTCTTTTAATATCGTTGTTTGCACAGTATAAGGTATCACAGACTTTTTCACGTTACTCAACCGTATCTAACAGAAGAATGCACACGGGTGAGCAGGTCGCCCGCAGGATTCTGGATATGAACGGCTTAAATAACGTGTCTATACATCCTGTTAACGGAAATTTGACTGATCACTATAATCCTGCTACCAACACAGTTAATCTGTCAGAAACAGTATATTCCAGCAACTCTGTAGCTGCTTTGGGCGTTGCTGCGCATGAGGTTGGTCATGCTATACAACACGCGAAGGGGTATGTACCTATCCGTATACGAAATGCGGTTTTGCCCGTCGCCCAAATTGGCTCAACAGCTGCTCCGTATCTGGCGCTCCTTGGATTTGTATTGGGTATAGAATTTCTTGTGTCATTTGGAATAATGCTGTTTTCAGCAGTAGTACTTTTTCAGCTGGTTACTCTCCCTGTTGAGTTCAACGCCAGCAGACGCGCTCTTGATATGCTTGGCGATTATGGCTTGCTTGATTCAGATGAGATGCCCATGACCAAGAAGGTGTTGAGGGCGGCAGCAATGACTTATCTTGCTTCTGCTTTGATGGGCATTGCTAATCTTTTGAGATTGGTTTTACTTGCTCGAAACAGGAGACGATAATATGAATGAACGCAAAATTGCCGCAAGAGTTCTTGATGATATTGAAACCAATGGAGCGTATATAAATATAGCGTTGGAAAAAGCGCTAAGCGATGGCGAGTTAAAACCATATGAAAAAGGTTTTGTATCAGAACTCGTTCATGGCGTGACAGAGCGAAGAATTACCATTGATTATGTTATATCAGAGTTTTCGTCTGTAAAACTTTATAAAATCGCTCCCAAAGTTCTTACCGCCCTCAGGATTGGTGTGTATCAACTTATGTTTATGGACAAGGTCCCTCCATCCGCTGCAGTCAACGAAAGCGTAAAACTTGCCAAAAAATACGGTGGGCAGAGGGTAGGGGGGTATGCTAACGGCGTGCTCCGAAACATTGAACGAAACAAAAATAATATCCCATATCCTACGGATGATTTAAGACGGTTAAGTGTTTACTATTCATATCCTGTTGAAATAGTTAATATGTTTTTAGATGAATTCGGAGTTGAGTTTACCGAGAGTATGCTTTTTGCTAATTGCGAGAAAAGACCTCTTACTTTGCGTTGCAATCAGCTGAAAATATCTGCCGAAAATCTTGTTGATTCTCTTAATAATGAGGGGGTAGATGCAAAGGTTTATCAAAACAGCAGATTTCCCAATCTGAATTGTGGAATTGAAGTTGATAAAATTAAGAATATAAAAACTCTTCAGTCTTTCAAAAACGGAGAGTTTTATGTGCAGGATATTGCAGCGATGCTTGTTGCGGAAGTTTTGAATCCTAAAGAAAACAGTGTTGTAATAGATATGTGTGCCGCACCTGGCGGAAAAACCACTCATATAGCCGAAAAAATGCATAACAAGGGTAAAGTTCTTGCTTTTGACATATACGAGCACAAACTCAATTTAATAAATGATAATGCCAATCGTTTGGGTATATCCATTTGCGAGACTCACCTGCAAGATGCGACCAAACTTAATGAAAAATACATAGATTTTGCAGATTATGTTCTTGTGGATGCTCCTTGCTCAGGGTTTGGTATAATCGGTAAGAAACCCGACATTAAATACCAGAGAAAGCCTGAGGATGTAGTTGCTTTAGCGGACATCAGTTTGTCTATACTGAAAAATGCGGGTAAGTATGTCAAACAAGGCGGAACCCTGGTCTTTTCCACTTGTACGATTATGAAAGCAGAGAATGAAGAAGTAATTATGAAATTCCTGCAGGAGGCAAATGAGGGATTCTATCTTGAGGCTATAGATGAAGTCGCTATTGAAAATCAGGGCTTCATCACGTTGTACCCACATGTAGATAAAGTGGATGGATTCTTCATCTGTAAAATGAAAAAACGCTGATATACGGTGAAAAACATGATTAATCTTAAAGATTTAACCTACGAAGAACTTGAAAAATTTATTTTGGATATCGGCCAATCAAAATTCAGAGCGAAACAGATTTTCACTTGGATTTCAAGAGGTGTGTCCGACTTTGATGAGATGACAGATTTGTCAAAGGACCTTAGAAAATGTCTCAGAGAAGTTGCTTTTTTGAGCACTGTTAAAATTTCTGAGAAGTATGTATCAAAGATTGACGGGACCCGAAAATATCTTGTAGAGCTTGATGATGGTAACAAGGTAGAGTGTGTGGCAATGTTCTATAAGCACGGGATAACGGTATGTATATCTTGCCAGGTTGGTTGTGCGATGGGATGCAAATTCTGTGCCTCTACAATTGGCGGCCGTGTGAGACACCTTACCCCAGGCGAGATACTTGATCAGGTAATATGCATTCAGAAGGATGTAGGTGAGAGAATCAGCAATATCGTTATGATGGGTATAGGTGAACCTCTAGACAATTTTGATAATGTAATTAAGTTCCTGAAAAATGTTAACCATGAATATGGCTTAAATATAGGCTACAGACATATATCATTATCCACTTGCGGATTAGTTGACAAAATCTATGAACTGGGTGAATATAATTTTCCTCTAACGCTTTCTATTTCTCTTCATGCACCCAGCGATGAAATACGTAAGACGATTATGCCAGTTGCCAACAAATATTCGGTTGATGAACTTATCGAATCATGCAAAAAGTATATAGAAAATAACAGTAGACGAATAAGCTTTGAATATGCTATTATTAAAGGTGTGAACGACTCTAAAGAATGTGCACTTCTCCTTGCTGATAAAGTGAAGGGCATGTTGTGCCATGTAAATCTCATCCCCGTTAATAATGTGGAAGAAAATCAGTTTGAAAAGCCTGATAAAGGACATATATATAAGTTCAAGTCAATTCTTGAATCCAAGGGCATTAATGTTACTATAAGACGTGAACTTGGCAGTGATATTAGTGCTTCATGCGGACAGCTTCGCAGAGCAGATGCAAAATCGAAAGAGGTGGTATAATTGTTAATTGCGGCAAAAACAGATACGGGTATGACCCGCAAGGCTAACGAAGACAGTTTCTTTGTTTCCTCCGGTGAGGTGACCTACATAGCCGTTGCTGATGGTATGGGGGGACTCAAAGCAGGTAAGCTTGCAAGTTCTACCGCTATCAGTGAAGTTGATAAGGTGTTGAGCAAAGTCAAGACTAAGCACAAAGATATTCCCGCACTTCTTACCACGGCACTTACAAAAGCGAATGACAAGGTCTATTCACTGACACAGAAGGAACCTGATGGCGAGGGTATGGGTACCACTTTTGTTATGGCGTATATTGATGGTAGTAAGGCGTACTTCGCAAACATCGGTGACAGTCGTGCTTACCTGATTTCTGGTGATGAGATTTCACAAATCACTATCGACCATTCGGTGGTACAACAGTTGTACGAGCGTGGTGAAATTAAGCGCTCTGAGATGCGGACTCACCCAAGAAAAAATCTCATCACAAGAGCAATTGGAACTAACGACAGTGTTGAGTGTGATGTTTTTGAGAAAGATCTTTTTGCTGGTGATTTGATCTTGCTTTGCAGCGACGGACTTAACAATATGGTTGAAGACGAGCAAATACTTGATATTTATAACAAATATACAGATTTAGATGAGTTTGCTGATGCACTCGTAAAAACCGCCAACGATGCAGGCGGTTACGACAACATTACTGTTGTCGCACTTAAATTTCAAGGATCAGAGGTGTGAACATGGTAGGTAGAATATTAGGTGGAAGATATGAATTGCTCGAAAAAATCGGTCAGGGAGGTACTGCGGTTGTTTATCGTGCAAAATGTTTATTGCTCAATCGCACCGTAGCCGTTAAGATACTTCGTGATGATTTGGAGAGCAGTGAAGATTTTATTAAAAGATTCAATGTTGAAGCACAGTCTGCAGCGTCTCTTGCAAGTCCTAACATTGTTTCTATTCACGACGTTGGTATTGATGGAGATATAAACTTTATCGTTATGGAATACATTGAGGGACAGACCCTCAAAGAGTACATCAATTACTATGCACCTCTCAAATGGGAAAAAGCGGTGAAGATTGCCATGCAAATTTCAAATGCTCTTTCCGAGGCTCATAAGAAGCATATTATTCACAGGGATATCAAGCCTCAGAATATTATTATTACTGAAGACGGAGATGTTAAAGTTACAGACTTTGGTATTGCCAGAGTATCAACCGGCGAAACCATTTCTACGGGTAAGGATGTTCTTGGCTCTGTGCATTATATTTCTCCTGAACAGGCGCGTGGTGGATATGTAGATGAGAGAAGTGATATATATTCGCTTGGCGTTGTTATGTACGAAATGCTCACTGGAAAAGTTCCTTTTGAAGGTGAGACCCCTATATCCGTTGCTATGATGCAGATTAAAGACGAGGCAACTCCTCCTTGCGAAATCAAGGAAGATGTTCCTGAAAATGTTTCTGCTATAGTGATGAAAGCAATGGCGAAAGACTGCGGTAGCAGATACTCAAACGTTGCCGAACTTCTGCAGGATTTGAACAGCATTCTTGCAGACCCCAGTTCCGTAATTATCAAGCCCGAGACTAAGGAAGACTTCTTTGATGACCTTACAAAGAAAATCCCCACTATCAAGCTTGTATCTGATACTGATGAGCCTGTAAAAAGAGTGCCCACCAAAAGAGAGGGCAGAATATCCAATAGTGACAAAAAGACCGTTTATAGTGCTCTCGTTACATCGGGTATAATAGCCGTTCTTTTCATTTCCCTTCTTGTAAATCTTATGTTCCCGGATTTCAAACCTTTGGGATTCCTGGGAGGATTTGGTAATAAAGAAGTAGAAGTTCCGAACCTTCTTACTTTGACTATTGATGAGGCAGAGAAAAAGCTTGAAGGCACAGAACTTTCTATAAACGTTAAAGAAAGCAAGGCAGACTCTGACGTCAAAGCTGGTACTATTATTGAGCAGTATCCTAAAGGCGGACGTATCGTAAAAGGTGCCCAGTCCATTGATGTCACCATTGCCAAAGGCGTAGAAAGTATCACTTTGAAGGATTACTCCGCAATGGAAATCAACAATGCAGAGATTGAACTTAAAGCTTTGGGTCTTGGCGTGGTTGTTGAATACACCACAAGCGATTCTATAGCAGAAGGATACGTTGTATCCCAGTATCCCGCAGCCGATTCTTCTGTTAACGAAAAATCCGTTGTCACTCTTTATGTAAGTGAAGGAAAAGAAGGTGCTACTGTAATCGTTCCCAGATTGATCGGAAAATCCCGTACTGAAGCAAAGAGGATAATCGAATCCGAGAACCTTACAATGGGCGATTTTGAACGTAAAACATCTTCTGAACCCAAAGATACTGTTATCGAGCAGAGTATTGATGGCGGCGAATCTGTTGAGGCTAAGACGGTTATTAACCTTGTGGTAAGTAATGGCGAGGGCACTACCTCTGCCAAGGTTGAATCTCACAACACCACTGGTACCAATACATCCGAAAAGCCTTCATCACAAAAGAAGGAAAAGACACTTTATATAACATTGCCCGAGAACAAAGACAAAGTTAACGTGAAGATAACCTCGGGTGGTTCTACAGTTTATGAGGGTACTCATAATCCCAAGAAGAACTCTATGTTTGAAAAGACGGTTACAGGCACTGGTACTGTTTCTTTTGAAATCTATTTTGACGGCGTGAAAGTTGCTTCACAAAACGTAAATTTCGGTGACTGATTATGATAGCAAAGTCGGGTATTATCACCAAAGGCATAGGCGGTTTTTATTACGTCAAGACTGATGATGGCGTTGTGGAATGCCGTGCCCGAGGAGCCTTTAGAAAAAAAGATATTAAGCCACTTCCGGGAGATAGGGTAGAGATTGAAGTGCAAGATGACGGAAGCGGATATGTGATGTCAATATTGCCTCGTATCAATTCGTTTATACGTCCACCAATTGCTAATATTGATTGTTTTGTGATTGTGGCGGCGGCTAAAAATCCTGATCCTGATCCGTTTTTTATTGACAAAATGCTTGTAGTGGCAGAATCAAACGGGATTGATGTGGTGATTTGTTTCAATAAATGCGATTTGGCAGATAATCAGGTGGGGTTCGCTAACATCTATCGCAATATTGGATACAAGGTAGTTGAGACCGAGGCGATTAACCACAAGGGCATAGATGAGATTAAGGCATATATTGACGGTAAAGCAACTGCTTTTGTTGGCTTTTCGGGAGTTGGTAAATCCAGCCTTCTCAACGGGATTATTGACAATCTCAATCTGCAAACAGGTGACGTGAGCAAGAAATTAAACCGTGGCAAGCACACTACAAGACATATAGAGCTTTTCCCTTATAATGGTGATTCGTATATAGCTGACACTCCGGGCTTCAGTATGCTTGAGATTTCATCTATTGAGCTCGAGGATTTGCAGAAATATTTCGTGGAGTTTGATGAGTTTACAGATAATTGTGCATTTCAAGGTTGTGCTCATCTCGCCGGTAAAAGATGTGGTGTTATTGCTGCTGTGGAAGAAGGCAAAATTTCATCCAGCAGATATGATAGTTATATTAGCTTATACAACACACTAAAAGAGAATAAGGAGCGTTATTTCAAATGATTTTATCGCCCTCGTTGTTATCAGCAGATGTTGCTGATCTTAAAAATGAAATTGAGCGAATCCGCTTAGGTGGTGCCCAGTATGTCCATGTGGATATTATGGACGGACACTTTGTGCCCAACATCAATTTTGGTACAGTTACTGTGGAGTCTTTGCGAAAAGCCACTGATCTTGTACTGGATGTTCACATTATGATTGAAAATCCGGAAAAGTACACCGAGACCTTTTATAAAGCGGGTGCAGATATTGTAACCACTCATGTGGAGGTCGAGCCTGATATTGAACTTCTAAGGGGAATTGCAGACAAGTATGGCAAGAAACTTGCTATATCTGTAAATCCACCCACTGATATAAGTGCAGTTGATAAGTACCTTGATTATGTGGATATGGTGCTTATTATGACCGTTAATCCCGGTTTTGGTGGGCAGAAATTCATTGCTGATTGCGTAGATAAGATCCGTTATGTGAGAAATCTTCGCCCTGATATTGATATTGAAGTTGATGGTGGCATCAATCTCGACAATCTTACTACTGTTTTAGATGCTGGAGCCAATGTGATAGTGGCAGGATCCTCTGTATTCTCTGCTGATGATGTTACGGAGCGTTGTAAAGAATTTTTCAAGCGGGGTGTAACACGTTGAAAACCGCAATAATAGGTAGTGGTGTTATATGTGATTATAATCTCATTGCCGAAGAAATAAAAACTTGTGATTTTATTATTTGTGCAGATGGCGGCATACGACATCTTGATGAAATGAACATCGCACCCGATGTTGTAATAGGTGACTTTGATTCCTGCGAGTTTGACTATATCAAGAATTTACCTATCATCAAAGATTCTAAAATCATAAAACATAATCCCGTAAAAGACGATACTGATATGCAACTTTGCATTGATTATGCTTGGGAAAATGGTGCAGATTATATTGTGATGTTTGCATCATTGGGTGGTAGGATTGATCACGAACTTTCAAATATTTTTCATCTGGAGTATATAAACAACAAAGGCGTTGCCGGGATGGTTTTTTCTGAAAAAAACAGGATTTATCTGACCACTTCTTCTATGACTCTTAAGAAAATTCCTGATTTCAAGATGTCTGTAATTTCACTTGCTGAAAAATCAGAAGGTGTGAGTTTATTAGGAGTATATTATCCGCTTGATAATGCAACTTTGGTGCGGGGGAGCTCTCTTGGCATCAGCAACGAAATAGTTGATCCTCAAGCAGAAATTACTGTTAAAAAAGGTGCTTTGCTGGTATTCCATTCAAAAGACTGAGCAAAATCTAAAGGAGAACATATGAAAGAACATATATACACGATACCTATAAATGATGCATTTGATACGGATTGTGAATGTCCTGTATGTCATTTCCTTAAAAACGAGGAGAATCAGCTTATTGATTACACCCTCGGAGCAAGTATGATGGAAAGCGATGCAAGAATAATCACTAATGAAAATGGCTTTTGTAAGCATCATTTTGCCCGTTTATTATCTTGCGATAACAAGTTGAGTATGGCGCTGGTTCTTGAGACACATCTTGCTCATATCAGAGAAATGATTACTAATGATTCTCAAGGAGTATCTGAAGTAAAGAAATCATTGTTCAAAAAGCCGGTTTTGGTGTCTGATGCGGTTACTGAGTATGACAAGATTTCAAGCAGCTGCGTTATATGCGAAAAACTCAATCGTATTGAAGAAAAATTCATAGACAACCTCTTCCATCTCTATAAGAAGGAAAGTGAATTTAAAGACAAGTTTTATCGTTCTAAAGGTTTTTGTGTTCCGCATTTTTCTATACTTGCCAGATATGCGGATAAATTCCTTTCAGGTGATGTTTATAAAGAATTTCTACAAAGAATTTATGAACTTGAAATTAATCATCTTGACAGAGTGCAGGAAGATATCTCGTGGTTTGCCAAGAAATTCGATTTCAGGTTCGCTGCAGAGGATTGGAAGAACTCAAGAGATGCAGTTCCTCGCACTACAGAAAAAATTATTGGGTATGTAACACCCACCAAGGAATAATATGAATGCAATTATTTTGGATTACAGAGCAGATAGCGAAATAGTGTTTAACTTAAATAAGCTTGGGATAGATATTATCCCAAGCTTTCAAAGTTTACTGGTGAGCGAAGAACTCAGCGGGCATCCTGATTTGCAGATTTGCAAGGTGGATGAAGGGGTGTTTGTATGTTCTGCAGAAAGTTACGATTACTACAAAAAAGCACTTAAAAAACATAAAATTCATCTCATCTGCGGTGATAGTGTATTGGATAGGAACTATCCCCACGATATTGCATATAATGTAGCTAGAGTAGGGGACATTGCTATTCATAATACAACCTATACCGATTTGAAGATTAAGAAGGAATTCGCAAGACTAAATATAAAGGTGATCCATGTTAATCAAGGGTATTCAAAATGTAATGTTTGTGTTGTATCAAATAACGCTATAATCACATCAGATGCGGGAATTCAATCTGCACTTGAACCAACCGGTATAGACATATTGCTGATACGCCAGGGCTATATTGATATCTTTGGCTGGGATCACGGATTCATTGGTGGTGCTACAGGCAAGCTTGATGATTCTACCCTTGTATTTTGTGGCGATATTTCAACTCATCCAGACTATGAAAACATAGTTGCATTTTGCCGTAAACATGATGTTAGATGTGTTTCCCTCTCCCAAAAGCGTCTGATGGATCTTGGCTCAGTTATATCGGTTTAAGGTATAGCGGTATAACAAGGCTCATTTGGCGCATACTACCTCAAAAGGGGAGTGAATCCATTGTGCTTTACTGTAGAGATTGATGAGGAACAGTTTCCTGATGCGTCGTCTGTTTTAAGCCGTCTCAGTAACCACAGAATATTGTTTGTTGCATGTAGACAAAAAAACGATACTTCGTATAGTTGCACCGTCTGTTACAAAATTGAAATTGATACAGAAAAATCTCTGCAGGAAGTCAGCATGGTCCTGGCTGAACTAATTAAACAGAATTATCTCAGAAAACACGCTGAAAATATAATTAAATCTGAATATATATCAGTATGCATCAACGACAGATCCGATCTTATAGACAGCATTATAGAATATACAGATACATGGGAAATATCAAATCTGATTTTTGAATACGCCAAATCAAACAAACACATGCATTTGGGTGGGTTTATTCTGTTCAGAATGAAAGAGTTTATCCGTTCGTTTGATGA
>JAZOWA010000032.1:0-6725 GCA_045659025.1 Clostridia bacterium | reverse complement strand
CGTGGTCGTGATGCTCATGCTCATGGTGGTGGCAACCGCAATCGTGGTCGTGATGCTCGTGCTCATGGTGGTGGCAACCGCAATCGTGGTCGTGATGCTCATGCTCGTGGTGGTGACATCCGCAATCGTGGTGGTGATGTACCTCCTCCATAAGTTCCTCCTCCATAGACGATTTATTGAAAGCCTTTAAGATTTCGGCACCGTCAAGGTCTGTAAGAGGAGTGGTAACAATCGGCGCTTCACCATTGATATCACGAAGTGTCTCGCAGGCACTGTGGATTTTATGTTCGTCCGCCTTATCTGTGCGGGTAAGTAGAATGCAATCCGCATTGAGAATCTGGTCCTTATAGAATTCGCCGAAGTTCTTGGCATACATTTTGCACTTAGTGCAATCGGCAACTGTGATGCAGGTATCAATCGAAACATTATGATTATCCAAAGCCTCTACCGCCTTAACCACGTCAGAGAGCTTGCCCACACCTGAGGGCTCAATCAAAATACGATCGGGAGAGAATTTATCTGCCACCTCGCCCAAAGCCTTGGTGAAATCACCCACCAAAGAGCAACAGATACAACCTGAATTCATCTCGGTAATCTCAATGCCTGACTCTTTAAGAAAATCTCCGTCAACACCGATTTCACCGAATTCATTCTCAATAAGAACGAGTTTCTCGCCTTTGAATACGTCGGCTACCAGACGTTTTACGAAAGTGGTCTTTCCTGCACCGAGGAATCCTGAAATTATATTTACTTTTATCATATTATCACCTTACCAATTGTGGAATATTGAATATATTTTCCTTCTCCATAAGCTCGGAGAAGTTTCTGAAATGAAGTAAATCCTGCTGAATGAGACGGTAGTCCTTCTCAAACATGGAGAGGTCTTCGCCCTCGGGTTTAACAAACTTCTTATTATATCTGATGTGCTTGGTATATACGGGGAATTCCTTATACATACTATACATTACCGATTGATACCAGGGCACTTCCTCTAATGCTGAAAACTTAAGGATGGAAAGGCCAAGGTTGGATGCACTTATGTATTCCGGTAATTTGAAATTGGATATCTTATAATTTGACCACACTATGTAAGGTGTCTGATAAAGAGTATCGTAATGGGTAGGATTGAACTCTATGTCCTTAACCACCATACCTCCATCTTTATAGGTGCTTCCCTCTGTGCCGAGCAGAGGAAGATGATCGCCATACATCGCAATTATGGTGGGTTCCTTACTCTTTTTGAAGTAATTTACAAGCTTCATAAAGGAGTTACTTGCGTCCTTGACGCCCTGTGTATAATCCCTCACACCTGCAAGGTCTTCTTCTTCAAGTGCTACGGAATTGACCTCTATATCATAGGTGTCATAGCGCCCAGGTGTGTATGCACCGTGATTCTGCATAGTGACGGTGAAGCAATACAATCTATCCTTAGTCTTATTCTCAAAGGCAGATATTATGCGGTCTGCCGTGTAGTCATCAGATACATACCAGCCGTCTTTATTCTCCTTGGCTTCAGGCATATCAGCCATACCCTCTACCCTGTCAAAACCAAGCAGCGGGTAAGCGGTGTCTCTGCTATAAAAGTTTATATGATACGGATGAATTGCTACGGTCTCGTAGTCGTTATCTTTATACGTGGAAACAATGGATTTGGTGTCCCTTAAAACATGTTGGATATAAGGATATGAATTGGGCGGAAGAAACGCTGTGGAATAACCCGTGACACACTCAAACTCGGGCAGACACGTACCGCCTGCATATGAGGGGGACACCAGCTTGCCGTAGGGGTATTTCCTGCCCAGCTTCTTAATCTCTGCCATGGGGTCTTCGGAAAACTCCACGTTCTTTAAGTTGGTGGGATCCCACCACGCCTCGTTCTGTATAATGATAACATTGGGCCGGCGGGCGTTACGGGATTTGGAGGATATAGAGGGGACGTCCTTATATCGGTTATACACATCCTCTACCGCCTCGTAGGTGTAGCCCTCGGGCTCGTCCATAACCAAATCGGCTATTCGCGGGAAGAAAGTGAGGATAACGCCATTGGAATTCAAATCGTCTATGGGATTGAACGCCGACACGTTCACATTGATTTTATTGAGTACTTTATGCCTGAAATCCACGTTGATACAAAGGGTGTGCACCACAAGGGTGAATATGGCAATGATTGCAAGGTCGGAGGTGATGCGGAAGAAGATGTTGAACTCCGTATGGTGCTTTCGGCTCACAAACCACACCGCCACACCGCCGAATATCATCACGCCCAGACCCAACACATAAGATATGCGGAAAGGGACAGACGCAAAGGAGGAAATTTCCTTGACGTTCTTTATAAGAAACAAATCCGTAGGCAGAAGCGGATCGCCCGTGACATCGCACATTACATACGTCACAAAGGACAGGGCGTAAAACAAAAATGCCGTGACTATATACGACGGGAAGTGCTTACGGAGAAACACAAAAAGCACACCCTGCACCGAAAGTATAAATATATAGGATATAAACAATTTGCATATACTGAACAAATCAGTAGCACACGCCCATATGGCAGCAAATCCCGCAAGATGCATTATCTCAAGGGCAAGCAAAATAATAAGCGGAGACACAAAAAATGACAGAACCTTGACAGTTCTGTGACGTGTGCTTCCTCCCACTTTGTCTCGGGTGGTGATGAATTTGTCTTTGATTTTATTTAATTTGTCACTCATAAAAAATCACCAAATGTAAAAATAATAATACCCAAATATTATACCATATTTTGTGGGATTTACAACAATAAATTACATCTATATATATAAATATTGACCTTTTTATTGTTTTGTGGTACAATTTGGTGAAAATGGAGGTGATTTCTAATGGTAAAGCACATTATTCTCTGGACTCTTAAAGATGAATACAACGAAGAAGAAAAACTGAATATAAAAAAGGGTATTAAAGAACATATCGAAGCCCTCAACGGCAAAATACCCGGTCTTATCGATATTAAGATACATTATGAAGGCAGATTGGCATCTTCCAATGCAGAAGTTATGCTGGATTCTACCCTGGAAAGCGAAGAAGCGCTCAAGGGCTACGCTATCCACCCCGAACACGTTGAGGTGGCAAATACTTACGTAAGACCCTACACCGCTTCCCGCGCTTGTCTCGATTTTGAAATCTGATTACAGGCAGGGACAAGCCATTTAATGAGTTTTTTATTAATTACCCTTTAAGGAGGTAAAGAAATGAAATTAAGATCTAACAAAGTCATGACAATCCTCATAGCCCTTATGGTTATGGTAATTGCTATGACAGTTACCGTGTTCGCCGATGGTGAAGACGCCGTAACAAGCTGGTACGCAGGTACATTCTGGGCAATGGTTCCCCCTCTCGTAGCTATCGCTCTCGCTCTTATCACCAAAGAGGTTTATTCTTCTCTCTTTGTTGGTATCGCTTTGGGTGGTTTCCTCGCGGCTAACTGGAACCCCGTAGGCGCAATTGACAACATCGTAAGCGGTGGTATTATTGCTGCCGTATCCGATACTGCGGGTATATTCATATTCTTGGTTATCCTCGGTGCAATCGTTGCTTTGATCAATGCGGCAGGCGGTTCTGCTGCTTTCGGCCGTTGGGCTTCCAAAAACATTAAATCCCGTGTGGGCGCAATGTTTGCTACATTCATCCTCGGTGTGCTCATCTTTATCGACGACTACTTCAACTGCCTTACAGTAGGTAGCGTTATGAGACCCGTTACCGATTCTCACAAAATCTCACGTGCAAAATTTGCATACCTTATCGACGCAACCGCAGCACCTATCTGCATGATCGCTCCCGTTTCTTCCTGGGCAGCGGCTGTAGCTGAGTTTACTGAGGGTACAGGTTATTCCGGTATTGAACTTTTTGTTCGTGCTATTCCCTACAACTTCTACTCATTGCTCACTTTCGTATTCATCATTGCAATCATCCTTATGAAATTCGATTACGGCCCGATGAAACTCCACGAATTCAATGCAATGAACAACAACGATTTGTTTACATCAGGCAAGGATTCCGTTGAAACAACTGACGAAATCACACCCAACCCCAAGGGCAAGGTTATCGACCTTATTCTCCCCGTTGTGGTTCTTTGTGTGTTCAGCGTACTCGGGCTTCTCCATATCGGTGGATTCTTCACAGGCGAGACACTTATTGATGCTTTCGGTAACACCGATGCAACCGTTGGTCTCCCCTGGGGCGCTCTTATCGCTTTGATCATAACCATTATCTACCTCGTGGCAAGAAGAGTTGTTACCTTCAAAGATGCTATGTCTTGCATTCCCAAGGGTTTCAACGCAATGGTGCCTGCGATCCTTATCCTCACCTTTGCTACCGCTCTTAAGAACATGACCGGTCTTCTCGGTGCTGCTGAGTATGTGGAGGGTCTTATGAACTCTGCGGCTGCAGGTCTTGCAAACTTCCTGCCCGCTATCATCTTCCTCGTTGCTTGTGTACTCGCATTCTCAACAGGAACTTCATGGGGTACCTTCGGTATCCTTATCCCCATCGTTACCGCTATCTTCCCCGCTACAAGCGAATTCCTTATCATAGGCGTTTCTGCTTGTCTTGCAGGTGCTGTTTGCGGTGACCACTGCTCACCTATCTCTGATACAACTATTATGTCATCAGCAGGTAGCCAGTCTAACCACATCAATCACGTATCTACTCAGTTGCCCTACGCAATTACAGTTGCGGCTATATCCTTTGTGACCTACCTCGTGGCTGCGTTCATCCCCAACCCCGTGGTACTCCTCGCAATCGGTACTATCCTCACAATTGCTACTTTGTTCGTAATCAAAAAGACTACTGCAAAGGCAAACTGATTATACAAATCATCAAAATAAAACAGGTACAAGCAAATCGCTTGTACCTGTTTTTTCATTATATAAACAATTATTTAATCCAGTCTTCACCGATTGTTCTGAACATATCGATAAGGGCATTTGCCATTGACCTGAATCCATAGTCTGTAGGGTGACAACCATCTACCGTGCCATCCTTACCACAGAAGGCGGTAAGCTCTTTATTAGTGATAAGGTATACATTCTTATCCCCTGCCTCTATGGCGTTGTTATAGGTCTTTTTGATTATCTCAAGGCGAATCTTCTCTTTATCAGTAAGAGTGTAGCGAGGTCTCGACATTATGATAATCGGAATATCGGGATGTGCCTCGCGGACTGCCTTGAACATCTTTTCGTGGGTGGCCTCTAAATACTCGGGGTTCTTCGCATTATAGTCATAATCATAAACGAAGAGGGACATATCCAGATTCTTAACATACTCTATCATCTCGTCCTCTGCTCTGGCACTACCTGAAAAGCCCAAGTTGATATAGTCATAATGAAGCTCTCTGGTGACCATATTCTGATAGCAGTTACCAGGTCTGGATGCGCATCCGCCCTGGGTGATGGATGAACCGTAATATACAATCGGCACAGAGTTCTTATAGGGAGACGCCTTCTCCAATACAGCACTCTCCTGAAGGCCTATGTAAAGTTTATCTACATTACAATACAAGGGGAAGTTAAGAGTAATCTCCCTTCTGCTTCCGTCTTTGAAACCGATAACACATTCAAAACCGTCCTCCAAATTGCAGGGAGGAATGAATGTGCCCGAATACACATCACTTGCATACATATCAAACGCGGTCATACCTGTAAGGGCAAAGTGGGACATTCTGTTTACTCCGCTGAGTTTGGCACTTATCGCTATGTAACTACTGTCTGTCACAAAGCGGATTCTGCCGCCTGCGGTGTTAGCGTGAAGAAAATGCACGCCTTCACTTACCTTAAGAGCAACTTCCTCGGGCATACGGCGGTATCTGTCTTCATCTTTATAAATACCGTACAACTCAAAAGGCTCGCTCTCGGCATCGTAGAATTTTATGTCTTCTTTATCTATCTTGGTCTCGACCTTAAAATTCTTATCAATATCTGCGATTGTTTTCATAAAATCACCTCATTTAATCACGATTATAACAACTCCCTTATAAATTGTCAACTTAATTACCCTTGATTTTATATCATTATTATTATAAAATAGAGATAAGAAAATTTACGAAGGAGGGGTAATATGGTTTTTGGCGGATTGCAAAAACTGACTTTGCTTGATTTCCCGGGCAAAGTGGCTTGTATCATATTCACAAAGGGTTGCAATTTCCTTTGCCCTTTCTGCCACAATTCCTCTCTGGTGAGATCTGAGGCATCTGATATAACAGAAGACGAAGTGCTCGCTTACCTAGAAAAACGTCTTGGTATCCTTGAGGGTGTATGCATAAGCGGTGGTGAGCCCCTGCTCCACGACGAGTTAGAGGCGTTCATCAAAAAGGTGAAGGATATGGGGTATGCGGTGAAGCTGGATACCAACGGCAGTTTCCCAGACAGATTGAAGCATCTTGTGGAAGAGGGCCTCATCGACTATGTGGCCATGGATATAAAGAACTCCTTTGACAAGTACCCCGCAACCACAGGCAAGGGCGATATTGATATATCCAAAATAAATGAAAGTATAGATTTCCTTATGTCATCAGGTGTTGATTATGAATTCCGCACCACCGTAGTGGATGAACTTCACACTACACAAGATATTGTGGTGATATGCAATCGCATTGCAGGTGCAAAGAAATATTTCCTCCAGAACTTTGTGGATTCCGGTGACATCCTCCAAAGTGGCTTAAATCCTATGTCTGAGGATATTTTGGAAGAAATGCT
>JAZOWA010000031.1:0-10298 GCA_045659025.1 Clostridia bacterium | reverse complement strand
TAAGGGTAAACCCTTAGTTTAGTACAGCTATCGCTTGCCTCTTCTCGTGGTAGCGAACCTTCTGTCTTTCGACATACTGCCTACCAAATCGGGTTAATTTTCCGAATTCCGATTATAAGTAGGTGTCTTTAGTTTTGATTTAATCTTAACTTACTTTTTTTAAATTAAAATTATTTAGGTCTTTTTGCGCCGTATTTTGATCTTGCTTGTCTACGTTTTGCAACGCCTGCAGTATCAAGTGCGCCACGAATGATGTGATATCTTACACCAGGGAGGTCCTTAATTCTACCACCTCTGATAAGCACCACACTATGCTCCTGCAGGTTATGGCCGATACCGGGAATGTAAGCTGATACCTCGACACCGTTTGTAAGTCTAACACGGGCCATCTTACGAAGCGCTGAGTTAGGCTTTTTGGGAGTCATGGTCTTAACAGCTGTGCAAACACCTCTTTTCTGAGGAGCACTCTGGTCGGTAGGTCTCTTTTTGAGGGAGTTAAAACCAACCTGGAGAGCCGGTGCAGTAGATTTCTTTACAGAAGTCTGTCTGCCGTGCTTAACCAACTGATTAAATGTAGGCAATTCGTTTCACCTCCTGTTTTTGGATTTTATATTAAACAGCATTTGCCGTTAATACCTATTTTATGTATCTGCACAAGACGGCATACCACCACTCATACTAATACACACTGTACCATAATACAACAAAACACAACCTTTGTCAAGAACTTTTTTAACAAAGATTGTGTTTATTTATATATCTGCTTTGTATAGGTTTCCCATTAACCAATGGGGATTATCCCCTGCTCTATGTCACTTATAACACGGGCTATGGCGTGGTCATCATTGCTTACGGTGATATGGTCTGCCACTGCCTTGATATCATCACAACCATTGGCAACCGATATACCTACTCCCGCATACTTCACCATACCCACATCGTTATAGTAATCGCCTATGGCTACCGTCTTTTTAATATCCACTCCCAATATCTCAACAAGCTTAGCAAGAGCCATGCTCTTATCCGTACCCTTGGGAAGAAGCTCATACAGACTCTTCTCGGAACGGACAAAACTGAAGTTTTTGGATTTGGGGTGCTCGTCAAGGAGCTTTATCAGTTTGAAAATCTCCTTCTCATCGTGATGGGCGAAGAGTATCTTGGAAATGGGTGGCTTAACATCACGATAGTGGCACGCGAGATTCGGCACACCCACAAGAGCACGAAACTGCTCCATAGCATAATTATCTTTGCTGAAATACAGATTCTCGGGGGTATTTACCTGAATGCCCATATCGGGCATAAGGTTATCTATATACTCTACCAGTTCTAATCCTTCCTCGGGCAAGGTGTTAATCCACACGAATTCACCCTTGGCAGCATCATACAGACCACCACCATTGATACACCCGATGGGCACGTTTGGCTTTACAACCTCGCATATCTTACGGGCAGTAACAGGAACCCTGCCACTTACAATAGTGAACATTCCGCCGTTTGCCTTGAAGTATTCTATGGCTTCAAGATTCTCCGCAGATACACCGCCTTTACTTGAAAGAAGTGTACCGTCTAAATCTGTGCATATCAAAATACCTTCAAACTTTTTCATACTATTATATACTCCGCTTAAAAATTGTAATTACAAACTGACCTCCACAAAGGAGTCTATGCAAAGGGTGTCCTCTCCTACCACGCAATCCACACAACACACCTTAACACCCCTATCGGAAGCCCTCTTAAGTGATAAGGCAAAATTCGGGTCGGTATCGGAATTGGGAGTGAAGATATGGCAGCCTTTCATCTGCGCCACAAAGAACACGTAACCTTTATACCCCTCTCCCACTGCCTGAGCAAGCTCTGTCATATGCTTGGCGCCTCGGGTGGTAGGTGCGTCGGGAAATCTCAACACGCCCTCATTTTCCAAAGTAACTCCCTTGACCTCTACAAATATCTTATCCGTATCGGTCTCGATATAAAAATCAAATCGGGAGTTGCCGTAAGTACACTCCCGTTTGATATATCTTATATTAGGAAAATATCCGCTGTTTTCTATCCATTCGCCAAACACCTCGTTGGGTGCCTGACTATCGATATTGACAAGGGTATCGCCTTTATAAACGGATATAAGGTCATAGGCGGTCTTTCTGCCCTCTGCAAGAGAGTGTTGAACATATACCGGTGTACCGGGCAGGAGGAGTTCTCTGCATCTGCCGGTATTCTTCACATGGCATTTTACAATCTCTCCGTCTATCTCTATATCCGCCACAAAACGATTGATACGCCTTACAAATGTGGCGGTGCGGATGTTATCGTATCTCATATCCGTCAGCGTTCTTCCCTGAAATAAGGGAGACCAAGGGCGGCAGGAGGTTGATTCTCCTTCTTATCCCTTATACTTGTGATAATCAATACGATAATTGTAACAAGGTAAGGAAGCATCTCAAAAAGCTTCTTGATACTTACTGTGATATCGGGGATATACGTGGGGATTACATACAGGAATCCGAAAAGTATAGATCCGAGGATGCTCACACTGGGACGCCATACAGAGAATATAACAAGGGCAATTGAAAGCCAGCCTCTGTCGCCAAAGCCGTTATTTGACCATACGCCGTTGGCATAGTCCATTACATAGTAAAGACCACCAAGACCCGCAACAGCACTACCGATACAGGTGGTGAGGTATTTATACTTTGTAACATTGATACCTGCGGCATCTGCTGTCTCGGGACTCTCACCTACTGCACGGAGGTGAAGACCTGTCCTCGTCTTATTCAGGATATAAGAAGATATAAGCGCAATTACGATTGCCACATATACCAAAAATCCATAGGAGAAAAATACATCGCCAAACCAACCAAGTTTATCTGCAAAGGGAAGCTCCGTTTTGAAGATTTTACTTGTGGTGGAAAGTGAGATTGAAGGAACATCGGAAGAAACAAGTTTGATAAGCGAACCACCGAAGAAGTTACCTATGCCGATGCCAAAGGTGGTAAGAGCAAGACCTGTAACGTTCTGGTTGGCACGAAGGGTTACCGTAAGGAAGCAATATAAAAGGCCCATTAAGGATGCGCCCAAAAGGCAACAGATAAAGGGGATGGCAACCGCAAGGAAAGGATTGATCATTTCCACGGAAGGAACGCTCTGCTCATACAAAAACGCACCTGCAACACCGCTGATTGCGCCCACATACATAATGCCGGGGATACCCAGATTAAGATGACCTGATTTCTCGGTGAGAATCTCACCGGTTGATCCGAAAAGCAAGGGTGTACCCTGCATAACTGCACGTTGAATAATTGTAGCTATCACAGCGATACCTCCTTATCCTTTGAATCAGATTTGATGGAATAGTTAATGAAAAATTCCGAACCGATAATAAAGAATATGATTATACCCGTTATTATATCGGAGAAGGATGAGTTGAGTCGGTAAACCTCGGAAATCTTGGATGCGCCCTTCTGCAGAAATACTATCAGCAGTGAGGTGAGCATCATAAACACGGGGTGGAACTTAGCAAGCCACGAAACCATAATAGCGGTAAAGCCTCTGCCTCCGATAGAATCGCTCTTGAGGGAGTGGTCGGTACCTGCCACAATCAAAAAGCCTGCCACACCACAGATTGCACCGGAGATTGCCATGGTACGAAGGATTACCTTCTTAACGTCAATACCGATATATCTTGCGGTATTTTCACTCTCACCTACAACGGATATCTCATAACCCTGTTTGCTGTATTTGAGATAAATATACATTGCCACTGTGATGAGGAGTACAACGATAATGTTTATCAGATATTTCTGACCGAAAAGCACGGGAAGCTGACCGAATTCCAATGTGCGGGGTGTACCCGAACCCTTGGGCACCGACCATTCAAGAGTGAAATACGCCACAATCTGAATAGCAATATAGTTCATCATAAGGGTAAAGAGGGTCTCGTTGGAATTGAACTTCGCTTTGAACACTGCGGGTATCAAACCCCACACCGCACCCGCCAGCACGCTTATAATAAGCATCATGGGGATCAGGATTATCGCAGGGATTTTATCACCCAGGAAAATCATACAGGTGGCAGTGGCAAGACCGCCCACAAGGGCCTGACCTTCTGCACCGATATTCCAGAAGCGCATCTTGAATGCGGGGGTAACCGCAAGAGAAACGCAAAGGAGAATTGCGGTGTTCTGCAAAAGGTTCCACACAAGTCTCGGGGTGCCTACCGCACCCTCTATCATTGTGATATATACATTAAGAGGGTTAAGACCTGTGAGTGACAAGGTGAGAATTCCGCATACCACAAGGGCAAACACAACGGAAATCGCACGTATTGTCCATGCTTTCCACCACACTATGTCTTCACGCTTTGCAATATGGAAGGAGTGAGAGTTCAAAAAGCCAAAAAGCTTGGTCGATATATTATTCATTTTCCGCACCTGCCTCCTTCTCTTCGTTACCGGAAGAGTATTTGGTCATCATAAGACCGATCTCTTCCTTAGTGGTCTTTCTGCCGTCTACGATTCCTGAAATCTTACCGCCTGCAACAACCAAGATTCTGTCGCACAGCTCTACCAGAACGTCGAGGTCTTCACCTACAAAGATTACGGCTACGCCTTTTTTCTTCTGATCATTCAAAAGATTATAAATGGTATATGAGGAGTTGATATCAAGACCTCGTACGGGGTATGCCGCCATAAGTACTGTGGGTGAAGATGCAATCTCTCTGCCTACGAGTACCTTCTGCACGTTACCACCTGAAAGCTTTCTTACAGGGGTGTTCTCCGAAGGGGTTACAACATCAAGACGATTGATTATCTCAAGGGCAAGGTCGTGGGGTTTCTTCCTCTGCAAGAACATTGAATGCCCCTTACGGTAGCTACGGAGCATCATATTATCTACGATATCCATATTACCTACCAGACCCATACCAAGTCTATCCTCGGGAACAAACGCAAGACGTACTCCCATCTCACGTATCTGCAACGGGGTCTTGTCTCTGAGGTTTTCCTTCTCACCCGTCTTGGGATTATTATAATAAATATTACCGCCGGTAAGATTCTGCAAGCCCGCAATCGCCTCGAGAAGTTCTCTCTGGCCACTGCCTGCTATACCTGCTATACCAAGAATCTCACCCGCCTGAGCGGTGAAGGTGACATCGTCGAGCACTTTAACACCATCACGATTTACACAACTGATTGAATCTACAACCAATCTGTCTTCGCAGTTTTCCACGTCGCTTCTTTCGATATTAAGGGAAATCTTCTTGCCTACCAACATCTCGGTAAGCTGTGATTCATTAGTCTCGGAAGTCTTTACAGTGCCTATGTATTCACCTTTGCGAAGTACTGCCACACTATCGGAAAGGGAAAGCACCTCGTGAAGCTTATGGGTGATGATAATAATCGCCTTGCCACTTTCACGCATCTTGCGAAGAACATCAAAAAGACGCAAGGTCTCCTGAGGAGTGAGTACCGCAGTAGGCTCATCAAGAATGAGGATATCTGCACCACGGAAAAGCACCTTGATAATCTCAACGGTCTGCTTCTCGGATACGGACATCTCGTATATCTTCTTGTAGGGATCGAGTTCAAAGCCATAGGCAGTGGTGATTTCGTTGATTTTATTGATATAATCCTGCATATCAAACTTGCCCTCATCCTCAAGGCCGAGAACAATATTCTCTGCAGCAGTAAATACATCAACGAGCTTGAAATGCTGATGTATCATACCGATTCTATACTTAAAGGCATCCTTGGGGGAAGCAATCTTCACTTCTTCTCCGTTAATGAAAATCTGGCCGCTATCGGGATAGTATATACCCGATACCATATTCATAAGAGTAGTCTTACCGCTTCCGTTTTCGCCAAGTACAGAAAGAATCTCACCTTTTTTCACCTGAAGTGATACGTTGTTATTTGCAACAATCGTACCAAAGGTTTTGGTGATGTTTTTAAGTTCAAGTGCAAAATTTTCTCCCATATAAATTCTCCGCTTTTATTAAATTCTTTTACCCTTTGCTCCCGACACCTATTTATGACGGCAGCAAAGGGCGAAAGCCCTTAAATTTAATATAGGGCAGAGTAATCCCTGCCCTATATTGATCATATTAAATTAGAACATGCTGTTGAGAAGTGTGATACCATCGATGTTGATATCGAAGTAAGGAGCTGAACGATACTCAGACTCGTGGAAGTAACCATCAGAAACAACTTCTGTATCGGGTGTGTACTTGTCGTCTGTATCAACGTCTGCCTTGTGTGCATCAAGTTTCTTGCCTTCAACTGTGAAGGTTGCTGTGTCGAATACTTTGATTTCGCCAGCGATAAGTTTTGCCTTAGCAGCTTCGATTGCTTCAGCAGTGCCCTTAGCAGCAACTTTCTCGTTAACCTCTGTGAGTTTTACAGAACCAACTTCAAAGCCTTCGCACCAGTCATAGGGGATTTCCTCGCCCTTGTTGAATGCTTCAATGATGAACTTGAAGTAAGGTGCCCAGTCGATTCTGGAAGAAACGATGAAGGTGTTGGGGCAAGCAGCAGCGGTAGAACCGTTGTATGATACGTTGGGAACGCCTGCATTTTCACAAGCTGTGGGAGCACCCATGGAGTCAGCATGCTGGCTGATGAGTACACAGTTGTTGGAAAGGAGCTTTGTAGCGGCTTCTTTTTCCAATGCTTCGTCATACCAGCTACCTGTGAACTGTACTTCCATTGTAACTGAAGGACAAACGGATTTAGCACCAAGGTAGAAAGATGTGTAACCGGAAATTACCTCTGCGTATGTGAACGCACCTACGTAACCCATCTTTGCCTGCTCGGGAGTGATCTTGCCTGCTTCAATCATTTCATTAAGCTTCATACCGGCAGCAATACCTGCGAGATATCTACCTTCGTAGATAGAAGCAAATGCGTTGTGGAAGTTGCTTACTTTCTCTGTATGTGCTGTAGTACCTGTAGCGTGGCAGAATTCTACGTTGGGGAATTCTTTTGCAGCTTTAAGCATATAAGGCTCGTGACCGAAGCTGTTTGCAAATACGATATTGCAACCCTGGTCTGCAAGGTCTGCAGCTGCTTCATAACATTCGTTACCCTCGGGAACGTTTGTCTTGAAGATTACCTGGTCTTCTTTGAGGCCCAAAGCAGCTGTTGCTTCTTTTGCAGCGTCAAGGAAGTTCTTGTCATAAGTGGAGTTTTCATCGTGTAAGAAGATGAAACCAATTTTGAAATCCGCTTTTGCGGTTTCGGCTTTGTTGCCGCATGATGTGAGTATTGCAACTGCAGATACCATCATTGCCACAACGAGAAGTAGTGAAACGAGTTTTTTCATTTGTACATCCTCCTGCTTTCGCAAATTATTTATGTAAATAAAATTTACATCAACTTAATCACGGAATCTCAAGGTGACATCCGTCATCTCATCAATAATCGCAAGAGATTCCACCTTGATACCCTGCATGCGAAGTTCATCTCCGCCTCCCTGAAAGCCCTTTTCAATGGCTATGGCGCATCCCGATAACTTCGCACCTGTCTGACCAATCAAATCAATCAGGCCCTTAAGGGCATTGCCCTTTGCAAGAAAATCATCAATCAAAAGTATGTTGTCGTCACTATCTATAAATTCTTTGCTTATAATCACATCATAAGTGGTGCCGTGGGTATAGGAATCAACCTTTGTCTTATAAAAATCATCAGATATATTGCCCGTCTTATGCTTCTTGGCAAACACCACAGGAACATTCATATAATGAGCTGCGGCAAATGCAATCGGTATACCGGATGTCTCAATGGTGACAATCTTATTCACAACTGTATCTGCAAAAAGAGTGCTTATCTCCTTGCCCATCTCCATAAGAAAGCCTACATCAAGGCGATGGTTAAGAAAATTGTCAACCTTCAAAATATTGCCGGGCAAAACCTTGCCCTCTTTCAAAATCTTGTCCTGTAAAGATTTAATGTCAATCCACTCCCAAACAGTAAATAACAATATCTGAGTTTAATTTAATACCAAAAGTATACCACGACGCACGGCAAAAGTCAACAAAATTATAGCGATTAAGACACATTATGGCAGTATCCGAAAGGCCATTATCTGACAATATCTTCACTATCCAAAACAACGGTGAACGGACCGTCATTTACAAGGGATACTTTCATATCCGCACCGAATATTCCGTGTTGGGGTTTCTTGTATTTCTCTTCGCATATACCGAGCACATACCTGTATAACTTGTCCGCCATGTCGGGTGCGCCTGCAGAGGTGAAGCTGGGACGGTTGCCCTTGCGGCAATCGGCATAGAGAGTGAACTGTGAAACCACTAAAAGTTCACCATCCACCTGATCTATACTGAGATTCGTCTTGCCATCAGCGTCTTCAAATATACGGAGCTTGAGTACTTTATCAATCATCTTGTCGGCAATCGCCTCTGTATCTCCATCTGCCACGCCGAGAAGCATAAGGTATCCCCTGCCTATCTCACCGACGGTGAGACCATCTACCGAAACACTTGCCTCTGACACTCTTTGTAAAACTATTCGCATAACATAAAACCTCTAATGCCAAATGAATTGAAATTAAACCGTTCTGCTTATATATCCTTCAGTTGCGTTCTCCTTATGGATGATTTTGGCAGGGTTGCCCACTACAACCGAATGGTCAGGAACATCAAAATTAACGAATGTAAGTGGTGCAATAAGCACATCATTACCAATCTTAACATTACCCACAATTACCGAGTTTGTGCCAATCCAGCAATTATTGCCGATAACAGGCACTCCCTCTCTCTTGCCACGATTCTCACGACCAATAGTTACGCCCGTAGCTATATTGACATTTTTGCCAATTACAACACCGGGATTGACTATAATCCTGCCCGTGTGGCCTATATAAAACCCCTCACCTATCTTGGCTCTGGCGGGAATTTGTATATTGGTCTTGCGACACAAGGACAACAGACGCAACTTGTAATAAACCCAGGCTATGCGGTTTTTAGCACCTTGGGTCTTTCTTAAATAATATGTATATCTCAACTCGTAGGGACGAAGAAGCCTGTCCTTAAGGCTCTCCCCTTCCTCGCCATACCATCTGTACAAATCCTTTTTGAAAACATCATTCTTCATAAAGTTATTTCCTTTCTAAATTTCTGTATCTATACTATTACTTTGATAAGTCGGGATCAAGAAATTATATCCCAAATCTTACCCAGATCATCTATTCGATATGTAACATCTATTCCCAGGGTGTTGGGTGTATTGGAGGGGTTATACCAGCAAGTATCAATCCCTGCCGTGAAACCGCCCTTAATATCGCTTGTGAGGGAGTCACCGATTATGAGGACCTCTCTTTTGTCGGTTATGCCCAAGGCATGGAAAACATAGTCGAAGAACACTTCCGATGGCTTTTCCGCCCCGATATTTTCTGATATAAAAATCCCGTCAAACAGGTTGTCCAATCCCGAGAGGCGAAGTTTCTTTTCCTGGGCAGTTTTCGTGCCGTTGGTAACTGCGGCAAGAGTGTATCTGCCCTTAAGGGATAAAAGGACCTGCTCTGCTCCGTCAACAAACTCAATATGATCGCCCAAAGCTAACTGATATTCACTGTTAAAGCTCTCGGCAATACTGATATCCTCTATGCCTATGGTAGTAAAAAACTCCCTGAATCTTTCTACAAGAATCTGCGGTTTGGTGAGTTCTCCCCTTTCAAGCATCTTCCAATACTTCACATTTATATCAGAGTACTGACTGATCATATCGTCTGTACATATACCGAGATTGTACTTTTCAAAAAGCGTACGTATCGCATAGGCTTCCGAAGCAAGAAAGTCGAGAACAGTACCATCTATATCCCACAACAAATATTTGTACATGCTATTTATCGTTACTCCTTTTTCAATATTTTCAACTATTGCGACACATAAGGTTTAGATGCAAACCTTTTTAGCGAAAACTCGTGTTAAGTTAGAACAAAAACTGCCTTCAATATTTCATAACAAAATTTTCATAAAACTCGCATTCTTCATCGTCGGTTAAGTCACTACCAATAAACTCTTGCAATTCCATTTTCATTTTTTCATATTTCTCATTGCAGTCGTCAGGACCACAAAACGCAGTATGAACCATTGCGCCGTAAACTCCACAAGTGATTGCATAATATTTAGGGCATTTTTCCAGAGTTATTCTACAAGATTCCATATACTCTTCATCTTTAATAATGATGCCATTTTCACTACCGATTGCACCATTTACATATAAATCCTTCCACATTGTAGTTTACTCCTTTCGACAACATTCGACATATCCATATTGCGAGGCATA
>JAZOWA010000030.1:0-12788 GCA_045659025.1 Clostridia bacterium | reverse complement strand
ATGATTATAGAAAAGCAAATGAAACTAATGGAGATAATAAGTTTGCGATAATCAATGGAACTGTTACTGATTTTATTGGAAATACTTATACAAATGGAGTGTTGTTATATATTGGTGGTTGGTCTGGAATTGTTGAAAATGATACAGATAAATCAGACATGATTATAGGATATCCTTTAAATAGCCAATATAATACGTTGAAAGGAAATGTTGTGTTGCCTAAGAGTTATAAAATTGCAACTTTTAGAGAAGGGGATAACTGTTATTCATCCCCCACAGATGTGTTCTTTTATGGGGACGGGGAATTGATATATAAGGCAACCGCTGTAACAGCTTCGATGCCGTTCAAATTTGATATTGATATAAAAGGCGTTAATCAATTAACAATTAAGATAAGAGCAAGTGATGCATATGGACAAGGTAGTGTTCCTGTTGCACTCACAGATTTAGCTCTTTATAAATAATGTCCGGTACTGTAACAAGCAGGTAAGATGTATCGCATCTTCCAAATATTTAGGATATCCTAAGACCTTATGAACGGTGCATCGTAAACGCTGCACCCTACAATAAAAGGCAGAAACGATTAATTTCGTTTCTGCCTTTTTAATTACTGTCCTTTCGAGTACGACTCTTAAGTCAGGTCTTTTCATTATAATTTAATATTTAATCAGAACAAGCCGGGGATGTTCATTCCGCCGGTGAGCTGGCCGAGTTTGGTCTGGTTAGCAGAGTCAATCTTTTTCATAACGTCATTTACTGCAACCAGAATGAGATCTTCGAGCATCTCGATATCGTCGGCATCCACTACCTCGGGATTAATCTTAATCTCGGTGAGTTCCTTCTTGCCTGTGGCCTTTACAGTAACTGCGCCACCGCCTGAGGTCGCCTCAAATGCAGAGGTCTCAAGCTCTTCCTGCATCTTGAGCATATCCTGCTGCATCTTCTGTGCCTGCTTGATCATATTGCTCATATTTCCCATACCGCCCATGGGGGGCATTCTTCTTGCCATAGTGTGTATCTCCTTTCAAATTAAAGCATTATCTCTTCCTTAAATATTCTCCGCTGGATGCTTCATAAATAAACGATGAACCATCGGAGGTCTTGATTGAATAACATGCCACAACAGGGACAGAGGCGTGTTGCACACCGCCGTCATACTGAGGCACACAGTAACCCACCTCTATGGAGGATACAGTGTGGTTAACCGCAGGGTTGCGCTCGGGGTTGTTGATAAAATCTATCAGGACTCCCGTTACATATACCAACTCATTATCCGCATCACCGCTTTTGCGGGGTTTGGACTTAGGCTTATACCATACACCATTTAAGGATATCTGATTATTTGCTACCCTTGCGGTGATGAAGTTATCACAGATGTGATGGTCACCGATTATCTGCCTGATGGCATAGGTGTTTGCATCGAGTTTCGTAATATCAAATTTCTTTAATGCCACTACCGCCATTGCCTTCTTAAGCTCGCTCTCGATATTATTCTCATTGAGTTCCTTGGGCGAGGTGTAGGAATGGTCAACCGTGATGGGCATTGCATAAAACGTGCCGGGGTTTACTATGGAATACGGTATCTGCTCATTGGTGATATTGATATTATTTGCCGTTAAAATTGCTACCGTATCGTCAATGACTGTCTTACTTGCAGAGGATGTGATCTTAACAGAATTGAGCATAAAGCCCACGAGGAAAACGTTGATAGCAAAAAACAGTACTATAAGAAAAGTCTTGACTTTTTCCCAATTCATTAAACATCCTCCTTTCAATCTACTATAATAACCTGGTCAGAACTCGTCCTTACCGCCCAGGCGGATACTCTGTATGGTTCTTCGGATTTCACATATACAGGGTAGAGTGCCTTGATGCTTTGACCGCCCAGATCCTGTCGGGATAAGAGCACATCAAGTGCGTCTATGGCAGATACACTTCGAGATGATATCCCTGCGGGGTGGAAAGTAGCAAAATGCTGTTTATAAGCCACAATTTTGCCATCATACACCTGTATCTCCACGGCGTGCTTTGCACCGCCTCCTGAGCCGTCAGGAGCAATATCGGTAACAACCTGTATGCCACCCTCAAAGTACTCCATAGTGAGAGTGAAGCCCTTGCCCTTGATATCGGTTACGTTGGATGAGATATTGATGTTAAGGGGAATTTCGGGGAAGGCATCCTGCCACATAAGATTTACAAAATCCACGCAGGCGAGGAGATTGCCGTGGAAATCCGTACCGCCTAACGGGATACCCTTGCTACTGTCAATCGCCTTATACTCTACAAGGCCGTTGGGATGGACTTTTAATGTAGAGTAGTTCTCCACATATACTTCGGAATTATCACGCTCTGTATATCGTTTTACACCCGAGGTGTTATAATCAAAGCTCTTTAATATATGCTCTATAGCGTCTTTATCAAACTCCCCGTCATACAAGGGGTTGGAAGTACGAGCCATACCTGTAAGCTTACGATTGAGCTGGATAAGCACTGTAGGCTCTATGAGCACTTTCTGCTCTACATTCGCGCTATCTGCGTTATCAGGGACGTTGGTCTTATCAAAATTAAGCTCCGTAGAATAGGAAAGGTCACCGATTGAATCCACCGCATAAAGGACAATCATATCGTCAAGGACTTTCTTATCCCACTTGACAGATGACCTCAATATCTCGTCCGTGGAGTGATTTTTTATATACACCGTCACATCGGGGGACACGCTGTCACCCGGGACAATGATAAATTCACTTGCAGGGACTGACACACTTGCCGGATTATACGAGCCAAGGATATTGAGAAACAGCTTGGAATCGTATGCTACGGGATATGTAACGTGTATGGATCGGGATTTAACCGCCATACTCCACTCTGCCGATGTGGCTGGGGTAATATCTGCACTTTCAAATGCATAGGTGATGATCTTCTTCACATCAGGAACGATAGTGCGGAAGGTATCACTCTCATCTGTATACATACTGCGCTTATCCACATTGTTTATGACAATTGCACTGGGGAAAGATATGGTCTCCTTGGTGAGTGATGACACGAATTCACCCTCGCCAAATGTGAATTTTTCCTTTATTACTGAAAAAAAATTATAGCCCTCGGGCCATAATTTTTCATCAAACCATATTTTACCGGTAAGACTGATACTGCATATTATAAGCAAAACAAGTATGTATGTCTTAACGTTTTCTTTTTTCATATATCTTCTACCTTGAAAACCGTATTAGAATATACCGCCGATTTCAGTAGCAATCTCTACTGTGAATGCCTTGAGCTTATCAAGGAAGCTGTCACCGAGGAAGTTGATATCAAAGCGAACCGTCTCATTAAGGCCGTCTTTGGTGGCGTATACCAGGATGTTGTTCATTCCGTCTTTAAGAGTAATCTGCTGAGCGTACAAACCGCTTGCGCCTACCACTGACTCAACGGGCACAGTCTTATCAACTGAAACACCATCAACAATCTCTGTAACCTGATTATAGAGCTTCTCGTAATAGCCCTTCTCAGTATTGAGTGAGTATACCGTAACGGTGGCACCCTCAACTGCAACTGCGGAAATCACGAAAGTCTTTGCTGAAGTGGTGTATGTAGGACCCTCGGGGTTCTTAACATCAATAATGGCGTCGCTATTGCCCACATAATCGGAAACAATGGCACCCTCAGGGATAACAACCGTCTCTGCAGTCACAACTTCGATTGCAGATGAAATCTCACCCTCTGCAGACGCCACAAGGGCACTTGCAGAAAGCACAACACATATAGTGATAAATAATGCTAATAATCTTTTCATAACAATAACCTCTATATAAATAACCTTGGCGGTCAATAAAAATTGACACTGTAACCTGCAAACGGGGATAGTTCTCACAATCCTACACTTTGCATTATAATCATAACATATTATTGTTACAGCAGTATTACAAACACTTTAAGTTAGCATAACATTTAGGCAGTCAGAAGCGGGTCGGATATACGGTAAGTCTTATGCTTCGTCTTCCTCTTGTACCTCGGGTTTCGGCTGGGTGAGGGGGAGCTTGATTGTAACCTCGGTGCCCTTGGTGAACACACTGGAAATCTCAATCGTACCGCCGTGGGCTTCTGCAATCTCTTTGGCGATTGCAAGGCCAAGGCCTGTGCCACCCTGCGCTCTCGAACGTGCCTTATCAACTCGATAGAATCGCTCAAAGATATGGGCAAGGTCTTTTTTGGGAATACCCATACCCGTATCCTTTACTCTGATATATGCGGTGTCATAGACACTCATACTCGTAACGTGCACCTCTCCACCGTCAAAGGTGTATTTGATGGCGTTGGAGATTATATTGGTAACTACCTGCTCGATTCTGTCCTTATCACCCTCAAACTCGGTGATGGGGTTGGTGGGTTCGTATTCTAAGACAAGATTCTTTGCCTTGGCAGATATGGTCATCTTCTTAACTATATCGGCAAGGAGTTTGGATAAGTTGAAGGTCTCAAGTCGCAGGTTGTTCTTACCATAATCCAGTTTAGACAAGATGAGCAGATCCTTGATAAGGCGGGTCATACGATCTGCCTCGCCCTCAATAGTGGTAAGGAATCCTGCATACATCTCTTTATCAATTTCACCGCCGAGGAAGTCTCTTAAGGTCTCGGCATAGGTCTTAACCGTGGTGAGGGGCGTTCTAAGTTCGTGAGATACATTGGCAACGAATTCCTTGCGGGCACCCTCCAAGCGACGTTGCTCGGTGATATCCTGCAAAATTGCCACTGCGCCTCTGGCAGCAGAATCGGTGGAGAAGGTAGCAATACACACCTTAATCTCCTTATCCTCCCTCTCAATGACCGTCTCAAAAGTACTGTCGGGATTGAGGAAGGAAATCTGGCCGAAGCTGATTTCATCTTTATTAAATACGGTATCAAACGCTATATGCTCGTCATTCATATTAAGCATTCTGCGGGCGGCAGGGTTGATATGGATAACATCACCCATATCGTCAAACGCCACCAGACCGTCTGTCATATATTTGAATATGGTCTCCAGCTTGTCGTTCTCCGTCTTAATAGTGCTGAGGGTCTGGGCAAGCTCGTAACTCATGGTGTTAAAGGTCTCGGTAAGGCGACCAAACTCATCCACAGAGCGTACTTCTATGGTACTGCCGAAATCACCTGCGGTGATTTTCTGTGCCTTCTGTGTAAGGGATGTGATGGGGCTGATTATGGTCTTTGAAAGTATGATACCAAAAAGGAAGGAGATTATAATACCAATCAAAAGTGACTGGAATATGATAAGAAAGATATTGGACATAACCGCCGAAGTCTCTTCCTTGCTATCCTTCACATACACAATATACTGGACTGTGCCGTCGGTGCCGTTTATAGGCAGTGCATAGTCCATATATCTGGAACGGGTGTTGGACTCATTCCCCACCCTGCCCATCATAGCGGCAATAATACTCGGCGAGGACTCAAGGGCCTGGGCAAGTTCACGGTTACTGCCCCAGAAGGCCTTACCCGTCTTGCCGTCCAACACATAGAAGTTCCTGTATGTATCAATACCCATCTGACCTGCATAGGCATCCACACTCTCATATATACTGGCAAAATCCGCACCGTTTGCAATATTATTCTCAAGTTGCTCCTTGAACGGCTCACTAAGCACCCTCTCCATCAGCGAGGTGAACTCGTTATGGTAGAAGGTGCTGGTGGTCATTGACATCATTGTGCCGATTATTATGATAACCGACAAAGTGAGTGCCGAGAACATTATCACAATCTTAAAGCTGATACTTTTGAACATAATCAAACACCAATTACACTCCGAAATAATATCCTACACTACGTTTGGTAAGGATGTATGTGGGATTACCGGGGTCATCCTCTATCTTCTCTCTTAAACGACGTACAGTAACGTCAACTGTGCGGTCATCACCCACATACTCATAATCCCACACCTTGTTAAGAAGGTGCTCACGGGAGAATATCTTGCCCCTCTGGGTGGCAAGGTATTTGAGAAGCTCAAACTCTCTGTAGGTAAGGTCTATGGTCTCGCCACGTTTCTTCACTTCATAGCGTTCAATATTGATCTCAAGTTCGCCAAGTACCAAAGGCTCGTTGGTGGCATCAGCAGTGGTGATGGCGGTGCGACGAAGATTCGCCTTTACTCTTGCCATAAGTTCACGGAGGCTGAAGGGCTTGGTCATATAATCGTCTGCACCAAGTTCAAGACCCAACACCTTATCCACCTCTTCCGCCCGGGCAGTGAGCATTATGATGGGGGTGGACATAGTCTTGCGGAGTCTCTTGCACACGGAAAATCCGTCTGCCTTGGGAAGCATCACATCAAGAAGTATAAGGTCGGGTTCAGATGCGAGAGCCATGGCAACCGCTTCCTCCCCGTCGTAAGCATTCAAAACATTATATCCGTTCTTTGTGAGATTTACTTTGAGAATCTCTGCGATGGGTTTTTCATCTTCTACTACCAGAATGGTTTTTACAGCGTTTTCCTGCAAAACAATCACTCCCCTAATAAGGATATTAAAATACACTATAATTTTATCATTTTCCCCGCAAAATGTCAAATATATATAACAGAAAATCCCCTCAAAAGAGGGGATTTTATCATATCGTGGATTAAATTATCTGTTCAAGATAAGTTTTGTGAGTTCAACGGGTTCAACAATGGTGTCGCCCTTGTAAACACGCATATTACCTGACGCAATTTCGTCAATAAGGATAACCTCACCGTTGTTGTAACCAAATTCAAATTTGATATCCCAGAGATCCAAACCAATGGTTTTGAGGTCGTCTGCAACGATCTTGGTGATTTTAAGTGTCTGCTCCTTCATAGATGCAAACATCTCTTCACTCATAACGCCGAGTGCTGCAAGGCCTTCGCTGGTAACGAGGGGATCGCCCTTCTCGTCATTTTTGAAGGTGCACTCTACATAACCACCTTCCAAAGCTGTGCCGTCGGCGATATATTCACCGTATCGTCTGATGAAGCTGCCTGTAGCAACGAGTCGGCAAATAACTTCAAGACCGTGACCAAACACAGTAGCAGGGAGAACTTCCATCTCTGCTTCCTCTACATTTGCGCCTACATAGTGGGTCTTGATACCTGCTTTTTTAAGCAAGTCAAAATAATAAACAGAGGTGCGGAGATTTGCCTTTCCGATACCCTCAATCTTGAGTCCTACACTGTTCTCACCGGGATCGAACACGCCGTCTTTACCGGTACAATCGTCTTTGAACTTGAGCATAACATTGCCGTTTTCAAGACTATATACGTCCTTTGTCTTACCTTCGTAAACCTTTTTCATTTGACTACATCTCCAGTCTGTTTGAATTTTACTTTAATATAATATCACAAAGATAAAATGAAATCAATATTTTTTTATCAGGATTTGCGTTTCTCAACCTTTTTCTTATTGCCCTGTTCGTCCATTATATACACATTCTCCATTGTGTTGGCAAAACCCTGTCGGAATGCCTGGATATATCTCTGACGAAGCTGAGCCTGTTCTGCCTTTTCCTCTTCAGTAAGGCCCTCTCCCCTGCTCTTTCGGGCGAGTTCGTTAATTCTCTCTATAAGTTTTTCCATAATATCTCTCCTACATACCAAAGCCGTAACCTGCCGCAATACCTATTGCTGCGGAAAGGCATATAATAAGAATCGGATGTTTCTTCTTGAATGTGAGCACAAGCATCAATGCAAAGGTGAAAATAGACACATAAAAGTTCACACTCTTAAACATTCCCATATCAAATCCTGTGGGGATAAATACCGTCTTGCCGATAGATACCACCGCCGTTGCGATAAGGCCTATTACAGCAGGCTTGAGACCACTCATACAACCGCTGACGATTTTGTTGGTCTTGAATTTCTCATAGGCCCGTGCCACAAGCAGAATGATTATAAACGAGGGCAACACCACGCCGAGAGTGGCACAGAAAGACCCGAAGATCCCGCCCGGAACACCGAAATCACGGATACCCATCTCCATACCCACATAGGTGGACATATTGATAGCAAAGGGGCCGGGGGTAGATTCGGACACGGCAATGAAGTTGATTATCTTCTCATTGCTCATCCAACCTTTAGAGAGCACATCCGCCTGAATAAGAGGGAGCATCGCATACCCCCCGCCAAAGGTGAAGGCACCGATTTTGAAGAAAGTGAGGAACAGTTCTAAAAATATCATTTGCCTGCCCTCCCTGCTGATATAAGTGAATATATAAGTCCCACTACTGCGCAGGAGATAACCACCACAAGAACATTAACCTTGAGTACAGCAGAGGCGATAAGCGCCAAGCCTGCCAGCACATAGGAGAATACGTTCTTGGGGCATTTTTTATACATCGTCCACCATGCCTTGACCACAAGGGCAAGCACACCTGCACGGATACCGTTGAAGGCATACTGCACCGCCTTCAATGACTCGAACTCCGCAAGGACAAAGGATATGGCGATGATGATTATAAAAGACGGCAACACCACACCCAACGTGGAGAAAAACGAACCCCAGAAACCTGCGATTCTATATCCTACAAAGGTGGCAGAGTTAATGGCAATCGGGCCGGGGGTTGACTCGGCAATGGCTATTATCTCGAATATATCGTCATCTGTAATCCACTTCCTCTTCTCCGCTACTTCCCTTTGGATAAAGGGTATCATAGCATACCCACCGCCAAAGGTGAAAGCACCGATTTTGAAGAAGGTGGCAAACAAGGTCAACAAAGTTTTCATCCTGTCCCTCCAAACATTTACCAATACTTACTGCCCTTGTAGTATATCACACGGGGGATATTTTATCAAGTACCACAGATAAAGAAAAAGCAGAGGCATTGAGCCTCTGCTTTGATTTTATTATTTTGTGATTGTAACCACGTTTGTGCGGGGATTCCACTCTACGTTGCAATCAAGAGCTGTCTGGATGGCTTTAAGAGAAACCATTGTGCTGTTATCTACAAGAATGTGGGTCTTGTCGATATAGGGGCTCTTCTCACCCTTTTTAACCTTTACAGAACCAATCTTGAGTTCTGATACGGTCTCACCAAGGGTAACGATTGCAGTGGTGTCCTCTGCTCTCCAGTCAACAGTTGCGCCAAGGGCCTCTGCTGTGGCTCTCAAGGGAACCATAATTCTGCCTGTGTAGTTATAAGGAGCAACAGGGCCAACAAGATCCTCGCCATTTACAGTAACAGTAACCTTCTCAGGAGCAGGAGTCATCTCGCCGTTGGGGTCAAGCATAAAGAACTTGGACATAAGCCATACATACTTAGCTGTTGATGCCACACCTGAGCCGTACTCAATGTAACCTCTCTTGCCCTCACCGTCGTTGTCGTTAGCGGCGATTGAGAGGCCGATAACATCACCCAACTGAGGTGAGTAGGGATATGCGTGGATAGTGTTCCATGCAACTGCGCCTTCATATACTATGTCGGCACCGCCCTTCACACAGTTGAAGTAATAGCCGTCTTCTGTCTTGTTCTCTACGAATCTGTCAGAGGGTGCGGTGTATTTCTGTGAACGGCCTCTGTATATAACGGGTGCACCGTCAACATAGGCAAATTCCATGTGGTCGTATCTCTTCTCATTAGCAGCTTCTGCTTTGCCGTCGGCAAGGAGATTCTCGGTATCATCATATATACCAATGGTTACACTGTCACCCTTATTGAGGGGTTTGAGAGCGGGATCGGTGTGGAAGTTCTCATCCGCTACTTTTGCGTACCAGTAGAGGAATTCTTCGTCCCAGAGGAATGCAAATTCTGCAGACAAGTCTCTGCCACCCTTCCAACCTACCAGGTTAGATGCAGCTTCGGGGGAGTCGCAGATAATCTTGCTTGCCTTCTCCCACTCTTTCTCATCGATAACACCGTCTGCCACGATAGGTGTTGCGGTGTAAGCAGCGTATCCTGCAGGCTCACACTCACCTACGAAGCTCAATGTCTCACCGCCGTTTGCGGTAACATCATACTTAACCACAAGACCGCTTGCGGTATAATCAACCTCGGGGCAGGTGAACTTGTATTCGTATGTGCTTGCACCGGGGATATTCTCAATCACGATAGGCTCCATCTTAGCAAAGGATTCGGGATATGTGAATTTAATCTCTGCGGTAAGAGGAGTCTTAAGACTTCTGTTACCAATCATCATTGTGCCTTCCCATACGTTGAGGTCAGCACCGGGCATCTTAACTTCCAATGTGGAGAGGAATTCATCTTTGAGCTTGAGACCAAACTCCTTCTCCTCTGCTTTGCCCTCCATAATATCGATAAGAAGCTGGGGTACGAAATATCTGTCTTTAATCTTTACACATACCTTACCATCAAGGTCAATAGCCTTGTTACCGTGGAAAGCATAAGCACCATTTCTCTCAAACGCCCAGTCTCCGCCTTCAAATACGAAAAGGTCAAGGTCTTCGTTATATGTACCCTTATCGGTAACCTCTACGAAGAGTTCCTTTGATGCAGCATCAAGATCAACACCCATAAGGCCCTCTACGTACTTTGCAACATCAGTATTGTCAATACGGTTTTCCTCATACGCCTTGAGAGTACCTACGTCGTTACCGGAGATACCGTCAGGATATGCAATACCCTCAGGCGCATAGATGAAAAGACCTGCAGGTCTTGCGGTGTGTTCTGTGCTTTCCCACTTAATATTTTCGGGTTCTTTACCCTGCTTCAATGATTCAACGGCTTTTGCCATATCCTCGGGGAGATACATACCGCCTGTGTCGTGGTCGGCACCTGCAATAATGAGTGTATCGTTTCTGCCCTTGGCAAATTCCACAGCCACTCTGAACGCCTCGTCAAATGCGAGGAAATCGCCCACCATCTCAAGAGCCTGATTAGCATGACCTGCACCGTCAACCTGGCTTCCCTCTACCATAAGGAAGAAGCCTTCCTCATTGTCATCTGCGAGGGCGGTGATTGCCGCTTTGGTCATCTCTGCCAAAGTGGGCACACCTTCTTCGGTGTATATGTCATAATCAAATACCTTGTGTACCAGGTTGCCCCAGATCTTGTCGCCGGGTTTTACGTTTTCAAGGTCTTCTCTTGTGTTCATCACATTATAGCCACGGATGATAGCATCATCGATAGTACCCCAATAGGTCTTACCAAAGCCGGTACCGAGCACAACATCCATCTTCTGGTTTGCTACCTGCTCTGCAATGGATGAGAAGTTGGAACGGCTGGTCTCGTGAGCACCGAATGCCGCAGGAGTAGCATTTGCCCATTCGTATGTAGATACCATACCGGTGTTCTTACCTGCGAGCTGTGCTGCCTCAAGCAAGGATGCTCTGGGGGTCTTGTCGGGGGTGATACCCACATAGTAGTAGTTAGTCTTATATCCTGATGAAAGCGCCGTACCTGCTGCTGCAGAGTCGGTGATGGCTCTGTCGGCACAGTGGGTGGTGTAGCTGCCCACAAGATAAGGAAGCATATTCATCTCACCCGGTGTGGTAACGGTGGATGTGGGGAATACTTCCCTGTCCCAACCGCCTGCCGCCTTCAAAGCGCCGGAGAGCTGGAATGACTCTATACCGCCACCATCGGGAATCATGTAAATTACGTTTTTAATCTGAGGAGCCACAGGTGCGTCCTCTGCCATAACGCCGGGAGCTACGCTCAAAACCAACGCCAAAGCAAGAATCAAGGATAGAACTCTTTTCATTCTGTCATTCTCCTTTTCGTGCAAATTTTATCACTATAATTATACATTAAAATCACAAATTATGTCAATCAACTTTATTTGTCTTGCCTATGACCAATTTGTGATATATAATAAATTCAGTGGATTTCTCTCTGCATAGCAGAGGGCGACAAATACACCATCAAGGAGTGTGGCAATTTATGAGAATGCGCAGAAAGAAACACCTCACCGAACGATTGGAAGCGTGTTCGGATTTTATAATAGACGATATTACAAAGTATATGGGTGATATCAAATCCGTATTTGAAGGGGACGCCCCCATGCATATGGAGATAGGTTGCGGAAAGGGTAGGTTTATCTTAGAGACTGCCAAGGCAAATCCCCACATCAATTTCATTGCCGTGGAAAAGAATCTTAATGTGGCAGTGTTGGCTGCAGAGAAGATCAAAGACGCTAACCTCACCAACGTAAAGTTCCTGACCGAGGATGTCAATGTGCTCAGGCAGTTTGAGACGGATAGCCGACTTGACGTTATATATATCAACTTCTGCGATCCCTGGCACAAGCACAGCTACCGCAGACGCCGTCTCACCCACGCCATACATCTTGCCCTGTGGCAGAAGTTCCTCAAAGAAAACGGAGAGATACATTTTAAGACGGATAACAAAATGCTGTTTGAATTCTCCTTGAACTCCTTCTCGGATTACGGGATGCAACTTCACAATATCACTTTGGATCTCCACAATTCCGACTTTGAAGGCAACGTTATGACGGAATACGAACAGCTCTTCTCCGAGAAAGGTCAACCCATCTACCGTTGCGAAGCAATATACAGGTAAAATTTAATACAAATGAAAAAGCACTCCGTATTCGGCGGTGCTTGTTAGGGAGGAAATGCTCAAAAAACACGATTATGGCACATGACTTTGTCAAAAAGCCTTGAAATCCGTCAGGATTCCTTCGGCTCTTTTCCGTGTCCTGCACTCATAATCGAGATTTTTGAGTGCGAAGCAGTTTTGGATTAGATGTTTTTCGATTCAGAGAAGTAAAAAAATGCAGACAATACTGACGTATGTCTGCATTTTTTGCGCACTATTAACGGAAAACGGCAAACCAAAACCAATTTATCCCTAAGAAGCACCGCCGT
>JAZOWA010000029.1:0-18119 GCA_045659025.1 Clostridia bacterium | reverse complement strand
ATAGAGCCAAATCGATAAAAAACCGTCAAAACCCAAAGGTCAAAAAATACGTAATCCGTAATTTTTGACCTTTTTTGCGTATATCAGGGAGTAGGGGACAGATCCTCATGCCAAATACCATTTTTTACCTTGAAAATGGCAAAAATCCATAATTTTGTCCCACATAAATAATCCACATATCCACATAGTTATAAACATTGAAACATAGCAATATCCCCATTCTTGCCGAGTTATCCACGTAAAATGTGGATATGTGGATAACTTTATGCTAATTATAATAAAATAATTGTAATTTTTTGTCAATTTTTATCCTCAGAAAAACGGCCTAAAATGACAAAAAAATATTAAAAAATTTTTCAAAAAACCCCTTGACAAAAACAAAAAATAGAGTTATAATGCAGTCGAAAGTCAAAGAAAGTCAAAGTCAAATTTCGACTTTGACCAAAACAAGGAGTTTTTCCCACACAAAAGGGGGTTTTTATATGAAAATCAGCGATACAATTGAGATGTTTATCAGGGATATGCTGGCAGAGGATCAGAGCATTGAATTGAAGCGCAATGAGCTTGCCAATTACTTCAAGTGTGTACCCTCGCAAATCAACTATGTTATATCCACTCGTTTTACTAATGAGAGGGGATATTGTGTAGAGAGCCGACGTGGTGGTGGCGGATTCATCAAGATCACCCGTGTCAGTGGTGGTGGAGAGGTCAACGCGCTGATGCACGTGCTAAATAGCATCGGTGATCATCTTGATGTTATGACAATGGATGCAATTGTCAAGAATCTCTATGGTGGCAATCTCATCACCGAGCGTGAGGCAAAGCTTATTTTGGCATCCTGCGGAAGCAGTGCCCTCAGGGAGATTAATGACGGTGAATTCAAGAACCGTATCCGTTCCACTATATTCAAAAACATTCTTATCAATTTAATGTAAGGAGGATGTCACTATGTTATGTTCAAATTGCAACAAGAATAAAGCAACCATACATTATAAGACGGTCACCAACGGCGTTGCCCGTGAGATGCACCTTTGCAGTGAGTGTGCAGCCGAGATGGGTATAGGCGAGAAGTATCTCGACCTTTTTGGCGACGGCTTGAATTTCAACAGCATTTTCAATCATCTCTTTGCAAATAGCAATAGCACGCAATCTTTAGCAACTGCAAAGCGTTGCGAAGGATGTGGTACTGATTTTACCACATTTAATTCTACGGGATTGCTCGGTTGTGATAAGTGCTATGATGTGTTTTCTGATGCGGTAGAGACGATGCTGGCAAAGACACAGGGAGCCACCTCACATAACGGCAAAATCACAGGCACAGATAAGGAAAAGATTACAAAGCAGAACGAACTCCGTGATCTTAAATCCAATCTGCAGAAAGCGATTTTGGAAGAGAAATATGAAGAAGCCGCCATCTTGCGTGATAAGATTAAAGAGATAGAAAAAGGAGGCGAGGACATTGGCTAAATGGTATTTAGGCAGCGGTTTTCAGGATGATATAGTCCTCAGCACCCGTATTCGCCTTGCCCGTAATATAGCAGGCATTCCTTTCCCTAATCGTATGAAGAAAGGTGAGGGCAATCGTGTAATAGATCTGGTTGCCGAAGCTCTTGAGGGTATGAATTATAAGTTCAACCTCATCCGCCTGTCAGAGATCAGCGATATAGAAAGGCAGAAACTTTTTGAACAGCACATCATAAGTGCGCAAATGCTTAAAAACACCGAAGAAAAAGCGGTGTTTGTGAGCGAGGATGATGCGGTATCTATATTGATAAATGAAGAAGACCATATCCGTATGCAGTGCATATATGCAGGTGCAGAGGGAGGCAAGGCATATGACCTTATCAGCAAGATAGATGATTACTTAAGCGAACGTTTGGAGTATGCTTTTCATAGTAAATACGGTCATCTCACCGCTTGTCCCACTAATGTGGGTACGGGTATGAGGATGTCCTTTATGCTTCATCTCCCCGCCCTTTGTATGACCCGCCTTGCAGATAACCTCTTTGCCACCGTAGGCAAACTCGGTGTGACGGTTCGTGGTATGTATGGCGAAGGCACAAAACCCGGAGGCAACATATTCCAGATTTCCAATCAGACCACTCTGGGCAAGAGCGAGGAAGAGCTTTCCACCAATATTACCGATGTTGTCAACCAGATAATATCCAAGGAAAGAGAACTCCGTCGCAGAATACTTCAGGATAAGGGCGTTTCCGTTGAGGATAAGATAATGCGCTCCTATGGTATTATGCGTTATGCTCGTAAGATCAGCAGTGAAGAACTTATCGGGCATCTTTCTAATGTGAGATTCGGTGTATCTTTGGGTATAATAAATGATATATCAATTAAAAGTCTTAATGAAATCACAGTAGTCACTCGTCCGGCCCATATAGCAGAGACGGGTGCAGCCTCCGCCTTTGAACGTGATGTGAAGAGGGCAGAGATAATCAGCAATATAATTGCAGACAAGGAGGAATAACCTATGGATAGCAAATTCACAGATAAATCCCGAGTAGTGCTTCGTCTTTCTCAGGACATAGCTACAGAGTTGGGCCATAATTTCGTTGGTACCGAGCATCTTCTTGCAGGCTTGGTTAAAGAAGGCACATCCCGTGCCGCCGAAGCCCTTACAGACGAAGGGGTGACCTATGAATATATCATAGATAACATTAAGGACGAAGCCAACATATCCTTCGAGGGCAAAATCCCCGAGGGTGTACTTCCTATGACTCCCCGCACCAAGACGGTTGTTGAACTCAGCTATAACGAGTCACAGCGTATGGGTGCACAGTTCATATTTCCCGAGCATATCCTTATGGCGATTCTGAGGGAAGGCGAGAGTGTTGCTGCCCGCCTTATCCGTAATCTTCATATTGACCCCAACACCTTGGTAAAGAAGATGTTTGGCCCATCTACCAATATATCTTCAAAATCCAACGCAAAATCCAATTTGAAAGACCTCGCTCCCTTCGGTAGTGATCTCACAAAGATGGCATCAGAGGGCAAATTTGACCCCATCGTGGGCAGAGACAAGGAGATTGAGAGAGTGATACAGATTCTCTCAAGACGTACCAAGAATAATCCCTGCCTTATCGGTGAGCCGGGTGTAGGTAAGACCGCTATTGCCGAGGGCCTGGCGCAGAAGATTGTAGCAGGTGAAGTCCCCGAGACCTTAAAGGGCAAGAAGATATTTTCATTAGACCTTGCATCAATGGTGGCAGGTACCAAGTACAGGGGCGAGTTCGAGGATAGAATCCGCAAAGCCCTTGACGAAGCCAAGAAAAGCGAAGAGATAATCCTCTTTATTGATGAGGTACACACCCTTATCGGTGCAGGTGCCGCAGAGGGTGCTATGGATGCCGCCAACATCTTAAAGCCGCTTCTTGCAAGAGGTGAACTTCAGGTTATAGGTGCCACCACTTTGGATGAATACCGTAAGCATATAGAGAAGGACTCCGCCCTTGAGCGCCGTTTCCAACCCATCACAGTGGGTGAACCCACTGTGGAGGAGACTATACAGATTTTAACGGGTATCCGTGATAAATACGAGGCACATCATCAGGTACGTATCACAGACGATGCGATTGAGAGTGCCGCCAAGCTTTCTCAGAGATATATTTCCGACAGATTCCTTCCCGATAAGGCGATTGACCTTATAGACGAAGCATCATCAAAAATCAGGATGAAGGCATTCACCGCACCCCCTGAAGTCAAAGCTATTGAATCCGAACTTGCCGAGGCAGGAGCGCAGAAGAAGATAGCCATTGAGGAGGAGAACTTTGAGAAAGCCGCTGAGATGCGTGATAAGGAAGAAGAACTCAAATCCCGCCTTGAAGAAGTAAAGGGTAATTGGAGTAAAGAAAGCTCCACCACCGATCTTATCGTCACATCCGAGGAGATTTGTGATGTTATCTCTTCCTGGACGGGTATCCCCGTTAAGAAACTTGCCCTTGAGGAGCAGGAACGTCTTAAGAATATGGAGAGTATCCTTCACGAACGGGTGGTAGGTCAGGACGAGGCAGTTGTTGCCGTGTCCAAAGCAATCCGCCGCGGCAGAACGGGTCTTAAAGACCCCAAACGCCCCATAGGCTCATTTGTGTTTTTAGGTCCTACGGGTGTGGGTAAGACGGAGTTGTGTAAAGCGGTTGCTGAGACGGTTTTTGGTGATGAAAATGCCGTTATACGCGTTGATATGAGCGAGTATATGGATAAGCACAATGTTTCCCGTCTTGTAGGCTCACCTCCCGGATTCGTTGGTTATGATGAGGGCGGTCAGCTTACCGAGAAGGTACGCCGTAAGCCATACTCCGTAGTCCTCTTCGACGAGATAGAAAAGGCACACCCCGACGTATTCAATATTCTTTTGCAGATACTTGAAGACGGAATACTCACGGATTCCCAGGGCAGACGAGTTGATTTTAAGAACACAGTAATTATTATGACATCCAATATCGGTGCCCGCCTTATTACTGATAAAGCCAAATCCATGGGTTTTGGTGGCAACGAAAGCGCCGATGACGATTATGATAAGATTAAGTCATCCGTATTGGGAGAACTCAAGCAGGCATTCCGCCCTGAACTTATCAATCGTATTGATGAGATTATCGTGTTTAGAAAACTTACCAGAGAAGATATCGAGAGCATCACCAAGATAATGCTCAATAACTTAAAGACACGTCTTTCAGCTATGAACATTGATGTAGAGTTTACAGATTCCCTCATATCCCACCTTGCCGATGAGGGGTTTGATCCCGTGTATGGTGCAAGACCTCTCCGCAGAGCAATCCAGTCCAAGGTTGAGGATTTGATTTCCGACGAGATGCTCTCGGGTAATGTGGCAGAGGGCAAGAGTGTCACAGTAGATTTTGCAGATGATAAAATTATAATCACACCAAGAGGGGAGGAGAACAAATGAGTACCTACTATCCCAGAGGTGTCTGCTCCAAGCAGATAGATGTAGAGGTAAAGGACGGCAAGATAGAAGATATCAGAGTCCTTGGCGGTTGCAACGGCAATCTCAAGGGTATCTGTGCACTTTTGAAGGGTGCAGATGCAAAAGACACCGTAGAACGCCTCAAAGGCACCGATTGCGGCGGCAGAGGCACATCCTGTCCCGACCAGATAGCAAGAGCCATTGAAGCAGAACTTGCAAAATAAGAAATAGCAAAAAAAAGACTCGGTTTGACCGAGTCTTTTTTAATGCTTAAAAGCCAAATTATTTATTGCATACAAACTTGCCGAATTTAGCAGTTTCTGTGGGAATGTAGGTGTTCATAACAGGTTCACCAGTGTGAATATCCATATAGAACACATCGCCTGCATACTCAAATCCTGCACCGAACACATCATAAGCTTTCACGCCGTTTGCCATAGTGCATTCAACACGGAGAACTGCTTCTTTGCTATCCTCACAAACGAGGGAGGGAATGAATTTGAATTCTGCTTTGCTGTTTATTTTATCACTCATAGAAGCAAGGAATGCTTTGAAGGGGGTCTGATAATTGAAGGTGAAAGAATAGCTTTCTGCAGGTTTACCCTTTACTCCAAAGGGAGTAGTATATACCATAACGGGAGTGTTTTTAATAATGAAAGCAAAATCCCCTGCATTCTTAGGATATCTGCTCATATCCTTTTCAATCTGAAATCCGCCTCTGCCAAATATAACATCAAGCTGAAGGAGAATGAAAGCAATGTCTTTCTTGGTAGCGATTGCAGAAGCATCGCCGGGAAGTGTCAAGCCCTTCTCAAAGCTATATGCGGCATGAATCTGAGCGGTTTTGCCGTATTTGTTGCTCACACCCTCAACAGACTTAGCGGTTATAGAAGTCTTTGTCTGCAAAGCAGATGCATGGGAGAGAATAAGAGCAGCATCTTCGATAGTTGCACTTTTTACCTCAAAAGAGGGGTTTCTGATTTCACCAAGTCTTACAGCAGCATCAAAAAGAGCCTTTGCATCAATTTTCTCACTTGCTACATACTCGCCTTTGAATATGCCGTAAACATCCCACACGGTTTTGAGTACCTTTTCATCAATCACTTCAAAGAACGACTTGGACTCGGTTAAGTTTTTAGAACGAATTATAAGTGTTGCAGCTTCTGCACGGGTAAGAGTGTCATCAGGACGAAGATCAATACTATCGTTACCTCTCATAAGGCCTGTAGCATATCCCCATGCAGCGGCGTTTGTATTATCCATCTGTGAGGTGATGATAGAGGGCACGTTGTATCCGGTAGGTCTTTCGTTGTACTCCCAGAGCATCTCCAAAGCGCCTTCACGGCTGATAGGAGAGGGAGTGTCGGTAGTCCACACACCTGTGATCATTTTCTCAAACTGGTCAGTTGTTACAGTGCCACCGGGAGCAAATGTGCCATCAGGGAAACCATTTACAGTACCCATAGCAACGAGCTCAGATATGGCGCTTTTTGCCCAGTGGTCATTGCCAACGTCAGTAAAGCTTACTTCAAGAGCAAACGCACTGAAACCACAAGCAATAAGGGTGATGGCAGTTAACATAGCAATAATCTTTTTAATCATTATAATTCACTTCTTTCCAAATTTTTTCTTTACACATAGCCGCCGCCTTCTTGTTTGGAAGACAACGCAACTTGTACACATCAGTATTAGTGAGAATGTCGGTCAAAATGTTGAGTATCATGTTCTCGCGTTCTTTTAAGGGAGTGTGCCACAGCTCGTACCATATATAAGGAAAAGAAACCCTTGGCGGTATTTGTTCGATGGAGTTTTTCTTACCACGTTCAAGGCACACAATAGCGGACAAAGGTGCAGATATATTGGCGTTTATCTCCGTCTTGCCACTCCAGGGTGAACCATAAAGTTTGAATCCCGTACCATCGTTGTAAGCAATGGGAGTATCATCATTGATGGCGGTACACCCCTTGAAAAGTCGTTTCCATAACGCAGTATGGGTAGACTTACCTGTGCCCGAAGGTGCAGTGAATGCAAACCCCTGGCCGTCAAGAGTGATCGCAGAACTATGCAGAATCAGGCGGTTGTGAAAGGGTAGGGTGATATGCATTATCTCACCGAGATAAGAAAACTCCCTTATGTCCATTCCTACGCCGTTTGCATAGTGGGACACATCTGCCATCTTGAGGTTGATCTCGGTGGCGTCCTTGTTCCATCGGGCGAAGAATATTATACGGTCAGAGTTATTCAAAGTACGATATGCCCCGAATCCTCCATCATCAAATCTTAACCAATGGAATCTGAACTGGAAAGGATACCTCTTGGTATATTCGGGCAGGATGATATTGTCATCTCGCTCAATATTTATCCGTATATGAGTTCCGCCGAACTCGGATCTATAATCCTTCATTCGGCGGATAGCATATTCATATTCTAAATTAACATCTATACCTAAGTCAGATATGACGTATCTCATCCCTCAATGCTAGGGGAAACGGGTGTAGGAGCAGCAGAACCAGCAAGATCTCTTGAAGGATCATATACTTCATTTCTTGTAGCATCATATGAATATCCGTCACCCTGAGCAACTTTTACATATACGTTTTTGATGAAGCTGTCGGCGATGTTCTCTGATGTTCTCATGCTGATAACTTCCAAAGTAGGTTTCTTATATACTCTCATTTTAATATCCTCCTAATAATATTTACAGCAACTTATAGATTAACCATTGTAGGGAACTTCGTCAACTACAATAACGGTATCGTCATAAGTAACTTCACCGTCTACTTCATAATAAACCTGTGCAGTTACAGACTCTTTATCTGTGAAGTCCCACTCGTTTGCAGCGTTTTCGTTGATGAGCTGAATAGCGAAGGAACCATCATTACCATAGTTGACTGCTTCGTATGTACCACCCAACTGTTCGCCGTTTACGAAAATTACAACACCGAATTTAGCACCGGGGATCAAGGAGTTAACCTTGGCAAATACTGTGAGTACCTCGGTACCGTTTGATCTCCAGAATGTTTTACCTTTTGCAACATCAGGAACGATTTCGTTGCTGGTAGCATCTGCAAGAGTAACAGTAAGAGTAGCACCATCTGCGAAATCAGCATCTAAAAGTGAACCTTCGGACCAAATGTTTTCGCCGTCAACTGTAACTGACTCAATTACTTTGTCGAAGGGAACAAATACTTCGAAGGGGATAGGAGTACCGGCAGTACCGAAAGCGGGAAGAATAAAGTTTTCAATATCTTCTGCCTCATCGCCTGCGTATGTAACAGTAACTACACGAGTAACATCGCTATCTGTAAGTTCAGCGTTTTCATTGTTACCGGAGTAAGCACGGAAGCCTACAACGTCAGAAGTCTTACCTGTGTATGAAAAGCTCAAAGAGCCATTCAAACCGGCGGTTTTCTGATCTGCCACTATAACATTGTCAGTGCTCTTCTCACCATCGGTAACGAGGAAAGAGTACAAAGCACCTTCAGTAGCACCTGCAACGGTTGTGGTAACAGTCATTTTTGTGTTGTCACCATTTGAATAAGTGGTTGTGGTTGTGGTTGTTGCGGCAAAAGCAGTTGAGCAAGATGCCATTAAGAAGAATACCGCCAAAGCGCATACTAATACTTTTTTCATTTTAAGTCCTCCCTTAAAATATCTAAAAAATTTTTTTACATATTTAATAATTTGTGCAACCCAAAATCTTTCCGAATTAAATATAAAATGCTTTGTCGCACAAATTAATAGCCGTAGATCGGTGGGTAACTGCTATGCATGTGATACCCAAATTGCGGATGTTTTCCATCACCTTATGCTCGGTTTCTTCATCCAGAGCACCTGTTGCCTCATCCAATAGCAACACGTCGGTATCGTAGTACAGAGCTCTTGCAATTGCAAGACGCTGAATTTGTCCGCCTGAGAGTCCACCACCTTCTTCACCAAGTACGGTATCAAAACCGTCAGGAAGAGAAAGAATGAAATCCTTGATGCAGGCAATCTCTGCACATTTTTCAAGTTTATCTTTGTCAACCTCTTTGGTAAAGCAGATGTTTTCTGCGATAGTTCCCGAGATAAGCATTGAACTTTGCGGTACATAAGCGAAAGAACAACGCGTAGTCTCGTCAAGGTCAACCTCTCCATCTTCAGTAATTGCATAAATCCTGCCAGACTGAGGATGGAGCATACCTGTTATCAAATGGAGCAGGGTGCTTTTGCCGATTCCCGATTCACCGCAGAGGGCGATCAAGTCACCACGATTAACGGTTAGACTAAAATCGTCAAGAACTTTACTATCTCCATAAGAGAAGCAGACATTTTCTATATTAATACTTTCGGGATTGGAAAGCTTTTTAACCTCAGTCTTGTCAGAGGGGATATCATCAAGTTCCTCGATTCTCTCCACAGATGCTACCATTGAATAATACTGAGGTAACATTGAGGACAAGGTCTTAAAAGGTGATGTAATCTGACCCACAAGATCAGTAACAGCTATCAGCGTACCGAAAGACATTAATCCAATTGATAGGCGATATGCACCCCAAGCCAATGCAATGTAATAACCGGATGTCATAGTAACAAAGTAGAACAGGGTTGCCAGAATGCTTATCAAATTTCGTTTAATAGAAAGTTTGTAAAGCTTATTCTGGTATATTTCGCCGTGGGCAGTGAAGTTCTCTTCCGCCCCGAAACACTTAACCACAGACAGATTTCTCACAGCTTCCTGCATAAAGGATCTTAAGATGCCGTCGTATTTACGTGTTTCTTTATGTAAAACCTTCATTTTCTTCCTATATATAGTGGCGGTGAGCAAAATCACGGGACCAAGTATAAGGCAGAAAATAGCCATGGTTTTATCCAAAGTATAAAGAGTGAAGTATCCGAGCCCTATTCTTGTAAGTATAGAAAGTAGGGAAGGGAGCAAATCAAGGGTGGTACTGCAGATAATGGAGCAGTCACCATTGATACGGTTAACCAACTCTCCGGAGTGAAACTTTGATATACTAAGGTAGTCTTTTTGCAAAACAGTTTTGAAAATACCGCTTCGCATATTTATCAAAGTCTTGCCGTGAGCGATAGTATGAACGATTGAGTGAATGATACTCAGTAAAAATTGTACTAAGAGTAAAGCGACCAGTGGTATAACAGCTTTTAAGATGTTTGCACCGGATGCTGCAGTATCGACTACGTTTTTCGATAGCAGTGAGAATTTAACACCGCATATCGAGGAAGTGATGCCCAATAAACAAAGCAGCGCGATCAGCGGAATTTGTCTATGTATGTACGAATACAAGCGGGCGAATGTCTTCTTATCCATGAAAGCCCCTTTCTTGTAACTCTTCTTAAGGGGAAAATAGCAACCCAGATTACACCGAAGTTCCGTATATACTTTTCATCAAGACGTTTTTTACCACGTCTGAACTCGATTGCCTTTGCGATAACAGAAGATTTATCAACATTGCCTTCAAAAACATACTGGTTGTCACCGATAGTTGTGAGATGATCGTCGGTTAAGCTGATAACTCTGTGGAGAGCTATCTTTCCGTCAAAACGACGAAAGAGGATTACATCATTCTTTTTGATGTTGTCGGGTTTTACGAGCAGTACGGAATCCTTCTCGCTGCGGAGTAGGGGCCACATACTGTTGCCCTTTACATCAAGCCGAACGCTACCACCGGCAGAAGTCACCTCAGAGATGACCGGAACCATAGCGTTAATTGACTTGCGATGAGTGTTACTCATTGATAATAAGATTGTGCTCTTTGAGAAGAGCAACAAATTCCTCTACATCGGCTTTTGCAACGTCTGTCTCAATACCGTATTCCTCGGCAAGGGCAGAGGAAAGTTCGTCAACGGATTTGTTGTCCTGGAGCTGCTTCCAGAGGAACGCACCAGACTCGTTGATTGAGATAACAGCACCGAAATCAAGATAATTTTCGCCGGTAGGAACTACTATGTAATCGCCTACGATTTCTTTGATAGTGAAATTGTCTCTTAACTGCATGGGAACTCTCCAATCGCAAAAATACACGTAATTATAGGATTACAGATATATTATACCCTTTATATGTCAAGAAATCAAGGACAATTTTACACAAATGTAACAATTGTGTAAAATTCACAAAACTTTTAGCAAAAAACTATAGTAATTACACAAAAGTAATAATGTTTGTAACCTCTAAAAGGGGTATAATAAACTTGACTGAAACCATATAAACTTGTATAATTATTTATGATGAAAATCAATAAAAATTCCCTTTTTGGAAGGTATAAAAATGGAAAAAAGAGAGAAAATTCTGCTGTTTATAAGAAGTGAAGAATATGTCCCCTGTACCATATCGGATATGGCATTTTTGCTTGGCGTTCCGGATGTTGATCAGCCCACTTTACGTGCTATTCTTGACGAACTTGAGGCGAGCGGAGAAATCGTGATGACTAAAAAGAAGCGGTATATCTCTGCTGATAAGGCGGGTCTTGTAAAGGGTATATATAAAGGGAACAAAAAAGGTTTTGGTTTCGTAATCCCTGATGAGGGCGATGATGTTTTCGTTCCTGCTTCTGCCTCTGCTGGTGCACTTAACGGCGATACGGTTCTTGTGTCTGTCACTCGTTCGGATCGTGGCAGCCGCAAAAGAGAGGGTGAAGTTACCCGGGTGCTTGAGAGGGCCAATCTCATCATAGTCGGCAGATTTGACCGAGAGAGAAATTTCTCTTTTGTTATCCCTGATGACACCCGATTGAGTTCAGATATCTTCATCCCCAAGAGTAAGACTATGAACGCCCGTAACGGTCATAAAGTAGTGGTAAAAATCACTTCCTGGGGCGATGGCAAACGTAACCCTGAGGGCGAGGTTACGGAGATTCTCGGTTTCCCTTCGGAAGCGGGTGTGGATGTTGTATCGGTTATGAAGCAGTTTGGGCTCACCTCCGCTTTTCCTGATGATGTTATGGCAGAGGCGAGGTCTACATCTCAAACTGTCTTGGCTGATGAACTTAAAGACAGGCGGGATTTCAGGGCAGATAAGATATTTACTATAGACGGCGCTGATGCCAGGGACTTAGATGACGCAGTCAGCATTAAGAAAACTGATAGCAGTTATATCCTTGGTGTTCATATAGCGGATGTCACACATTATGTTAAGGAGAGATCCCCCCTTGATAAAGAGGCATTCAATCGTGGTACCAGTGTGTACTTTCCCGATAGAGTTGTGCCAATGCTTCCGAGAGAGCTTTCCAATGGTATCTGTTCACTTAATCCCAAGGTTGATAGGCTCACTCTGTCCGTTATTATGGAGATTGATTTTAATGGTAACGTGATAAATCACTCTATTGATAAGGGCGTCATCTGCACTTGCGAGAGGATGACCTATGATGACGTGTCGGCTATTTTAGAAGGCGATGATGCATTGTGCCAAAAATATGCGTATATAAAGGAAGAAATTTTCCTTATGGCAGAGCTTTCCCGTATATTATTTAGCAGGAGAGTTAATCGGGGTAGTATAATGTTTGACTTCCCCGAGGCGAAAATTGTAGTTGATGATAAAGGAAAACCCACCGATATTTATAAATCGACTCCCACTGTTGCTCATGGTATTATTGAGGAATTTATGCTTATTTGTAATGAAACCGTAGCACAGCAGTTCTTTTGGATGGAATCACCCTTTGTATATCGTATCCACGAGCGTCCTTCTCCCGAGAAGATTTCTGCATTCAACGATTTTGTACAGAGTATGTCCCTGCGTATTAAGGGCAGGGATAATGCTCATCCGGGAGAGTTTTCCGATATGCTCAGTAAGATTAAGGGCACACCCTATGAGAACGTGGTTTCCAGGGTTATGCTCCGATCCTTTGCCAAGGCGAAGTATAGTAATTCTAATGAAGGCCACTTCGGCCTTGCATCCACTTGCTATTGCCACTTTACTTCACCCATACGCAGATACCCTGACCTTGCCATCCACCGCATTATTAAGGAATACCTCACCTCCACACCTGATGATGACAGGATAAATAAGCTCAATGAGTTTGTCCTCCGCGTCTCTATACACTCCAGTGAAACGGAGATAAATGCCCAGGAAGCAGAGCGTGAGATAGAAGACCTCAAGAAAGCCCAGTATATGATTGATAAAATCGGCAACGAGTATAAGGGGATCATATCCTCAGTCACTAATTTCGGTTTCTTTGTGGAGCTGGATAACACGGTGGAAGGTCTTGTCCGTGTGACAGAGCTTAAAGATGATTACTATGAATTCGTTGAGAAGAATCTTACTCTGGTAGGGGAGAGAAGCGGTACCACCTATAGAATAGGTGATGAAATAACCATCAAGGTCGCCGCGGTAAACACCGCCTCAAGAGAAATAGATTTCATGGTGGCAGAATAATATTAAACGGGACACCTCAGGCGTCCCGTTTATTTTTGTAATAAACATCCTTTCAGCACGGCATAATAGAGGAAAGGATGTGATTGTAATAGATACGATTAAAGTCGCTTTGACATCTCTGCTTTCTGCCACTTCCCTTTTTGTGATTGCTAAAATCACAGGCCACAAACAAATGGCACAGCTTGATTTTTTTGATTATATCACGGGTATCACTATCGGCTCAATCGCAGCAGAGCTGGCCACAGAGCTGGAATTCCCGTTAAAGCCCCTTATAGCAATGGTGGTATATGGCATGGTGTCGTTTTTCCTGACGGTGATTGCACATAAGTTCCCCAAGGCTCGTAAATATATCAACGGCACTCCCACTATCGTTATGCATAATGGAAACCTATATCGTGATAATATGAAGAAAGCCAAGATAGAACTGTCAGAGTTTATGGCTATGTGTCGTCAGGCAGGTTATTTTGATATAAATAATATAGAAACAGCGGTGTTTGAATATAATGGCAGATTGACCATTCTGCCTAAAAGCATTAAAAGACCGCTCACGCCGGAGGATATGAATATCACACCCGAGGAAACGGGTATATGCACAGAGATTATTATGGATGGCAGAATCCTGCACGACAACTTAAAACGCCTCGGCCTTGATCTTGTGTGGCTGGATAAGGAACTGAAAAAGCAGAGATACCACACCGCCAAGGAAATATATCTGGGAATATGCGATAAGGATAATACCCTTACCCTATTTCCTATAAATTAGTCCTCATCTGCCAGGCATATTGCCTTTTGTGCGCCTATAGTTGCCAGAGTATCACCTAATTGCACAAAGATAGCAGCAAGTAAAGCGGTTTCCTCTAAGCTCAAATTGCAGGAAATCGCATTGGCAAGGGCATTTACAGAAGCGGTAAGAGTACACGGATTCATTTTGCTTCCCCTTTGATTTAAGTTTTTAATTCTCTTATATAAATATGGTACAGAGACAAATATTGTGCTATCCTCAAAAACAAAAAAGAAGAATACCCTGACGGATATTCTTCTTTTTAATCGGGATGACAGGATGCATATTGCTGAGCAATCTGCCCTGCTTGTCGACCGTAAGCTACGCTCACAGTACCCGACATCGCACCAACTTCGCTAAAAACGATACTCAATCGTTTTTTACGCTCGTTGCCTTCTTAAGCTTCAAATCCTGTCACCCTCAAAAACAAAAAAGAAGAATACCCTGATGGATATTCTTCTTTTTAATCGGGATGACAGGATTTGAACCTGCGGCTCCTACGTCCCGAACGTAGTGCCCTACCAAACTGGGCCACATCCCGAAATACTTTAATTATTATAATATTATTCGAGGTAAATTGCAAGATATATTTTGAAATATTTATAGATAAAGGGCTTCCGAAGAAGCCCTTTTGTTTTAACCTATATAACTGCATGCGGCCAACGCTGCTATTGCACCATCAGATGCTGCTGTTGCTACCTGACGGATTCTCTTGCGACGGCAATCGCCTGCCACGAAGATTCCTTCCGCGTTAGTAGTGCAATCCTCACCGGAGTCAATATAGCCGTAGGAGTCCAGATTGATAGTGCCTTCAAATGCACTGTTCTGGGGGATAAGACCGATGGCTACGAACATTCCGTCAAGGTTAAGTTCTTTCACTCCGTCTTTGCCCTCTATGATGATAGAAGTCAAATCCTTGTCGCCGTGGAGTTCTTTTACCACGGTGCCGAGTATAACTTCAATGTTGTCTTTCTTCTCAATGGCTTTCTGGAGCTTGTCCTCGCCGGTTAAGTAATCAAGATTCTGGATTACTGTTACCTTGGCACTGGTCTCAGACAGGAGCAACGCTTCCTGCAATGCAGAGTTGCCACCGCCTACCACCACCACGTCTTTACCTGCGTAGAAAGCACCATCACATACCGCACAGAAAGATATTCCGTTGCCGATAAACTCTTCCTCTCTGTCAAGACCGAGTAAACGGTGCTTTGTACCGGTAGCAATGATAATTGCTTTGGCATAGAACTCACCGTCATCGGTTACAACAGTATGGGGGTTGCCGGGGATGATCTTTGTCACCTCACAGCATTCGATGTCGGCATCGAGATTGGTTGCCTGCTCAATGAGCTTCTCAGCAAACTCATTGCCTGTCACGCTCATAAATCCGGGAATATTCTCTACTTTCGGTGAGGAGGTGATCTGACCGCCAAAAGTACCCTTCTCGATTATTAATGCCTTTTTATTGGCTCTTCCTGCATAGATTGCGGCGGTCAGCCCCGCAGGGCCGCCGCCGATAATTATAATGTCGTATGTGTTCATTTTAAGATCACACCTTCAAAGCTTTTTTGATATCAGATACACCGACAAATTTCTCTGCCTGACCGTTCTTTACAACCACGAGAGTGGGGGCCTGTTTGATTTCAAACTGAGCAACCAACTCCTGATTTTCCTCAGCAAGAAGTTTTGTATATTCTACATTGTTCTTGTCAAGGATTGATACTGCCATCTTGCAGTTGGGGCAGGTAGCAGTTGTGAAGAGGTAAGTGCCGTCTGTTGCACCTGTGGTTGCAGTTGCTTTTTCAGCAGATCCGCATGCACAAGGTGCGCCTTTGGTAAACTTGGAGTTTTCGATATCGTATACTTTACGCTCTTTATACTCCTGAGATTTACCGTCGTTCCAGTTCTGTACGGGACGATAGTAACCGGTGATACGGCTGTAAACCTCTGTGGTGCCACCACACTCAGGACAGGTGAAGTGCTCACCGGCGATATATCCGTGGGTCTTACATACGGAATATGTGGGAGAGAGTGTGTAGTAAGGCAATTTGTAGTTTTCTGCAATCTTGCGAACGAGGTTTGCAGCGGCCTTCCATGAAGGCATTTTCTCGCCGAGGAATGCGTGGAATACAGTACCTGATGTGTAGAGAGTCTGGAGTTCATCCTGAACGTCGAGAGCGGTGAAGATATCCTCTGTGTAGCCAACGGGCAAGTGTGAGCTGTTGGTGTAGTAGGGAGTACCATCTTCCTCACCTGCGGTGATGATTTCGGGATAGTGCTTGAGGTCGTGCTTAGCAAGACGGTAAGCGGTAGACTCTGCAGGAGTTGCCTCCAAGTTGTAGAGATCGCCGTATTCCATCTGGTAATCAGACAAACGCTCTCTCATGTGGTTGAGGACATCTTTTGTGAACTGCTGAGCTTTTTCGTTTGTAAGGTCAGCTTTAATCCATTTAGCATTAAGACCAACTTCGTTCATACCAACGAGACCGATGGTAGAGAAGTGGTTGTCAAAGCTGCCGAGGTATCTCTTGGTGTAGGGATACAGACCAACATTGAGGAGTTTGCTGATAACAGTTCTCTTAACTTTAAGTGAACGAGCAGAAATATCCATCATGCGGTCAAGACGGTTGTAGAAGTCTTTCTCGTCAGTTGCGAGGTATGCGATTCTGGGCATGTTGATTGTAACAACGCCAACAGAACCTGTGGACTCACCGCTACCGAAGAAACCACCTGATTTTTTACGGAGTTCACGGAGGTCAAGACGGAGACGGCAGCACATACTTCTTACGTCGCTGGGTTCCATATCGCTGTTGATATAGTTGGAGAAGTAAGGTGTGCCATATTTGGAGGTCATCTCAAAGAGAAGCTTGTTGTTCTCAGTTTCAGACCAGTCGAAGTTGCTTGTGATGGAGTAGGTGGGGATAGGATACTGGAATCCTCTGCCGTTAGCGTCACCCTCGATCATAATTTCGATGAACGCCTTGTTAACCATATCCATTTCTTTCTGGCAATCCTTGTACTTGAAGTCCATTTCCTTGCCACCAACAATACAGTTAAGTTCAGCGAGGTCGTTAGGAACAGTCCAGTCAAGTGTGATGTTGGAGAAGGGAGCCTGAGTACCCCAACGGCTGGGAGTGTTAACGCCGAAGATGAAGGACTCTATGCACTTTTTAACCTGCTTGTAGTCAAGGTTATCAACCTTAACGAAGGGAGCAAGGTAGGTATCAAATGAAGAAAACGCCTGAGCACCGGCCCACTCGTTCTGCATAATGCCGAGGAAGTTAACCATCTGGTTACAGAGGGTGGCAAGATGAGATGCAGGAGCAGAAGTAATCTTACCGGGTACACCGCCGAGGCCTTCCTGAATGAGCTGTTTAAGTGACCAACCTGCACAGTAACCTGTGAGCATGGAAAGGTCATGGATGTGAATATCAGCGTTGCGGTGAGCGTTGGCAATTTCATCATCATAGATTTCAGAGAGCCAGTAGTTAGCGGTGATAGCACCGGAGTTGCTGAGGATAAGACCACCTACAGAGTAGGTAACAGTGGAATTCTCCTTAACACGCCAGTCATTGATGTTGAGGTAGTTGTCCACAATAGTCTTGTAGTCAACCATGGTAGCACCGATATTACGGATTTTTTCTCTCTGACGACGATAAACGATGTATGCCTTGGCAACATCGCTGTAGCCTGCTTTGATAAGTACAGACTCAACGCTGTCCTGGATATGCTCCACATCAATCTTCATGTCATTGATCTGGGGCTCGAATTCAGCAGTAACTTTAAGTGCAAGGAAATCAATTATGTCATCATTATACTGTCTGTTGCACGCATCAAATGCCTGCTTGATAGCTGTGCTGATTTTGGAAAGGTCAAATGTAGCCAGCTTACCGTCACGTTTAACAACATTATACATATATATACCTCCTGTAAAAAAATAACTAGGTCATCGGGGGATAGTGACACTATCCATCGTTGCCTAGTCATTGTAACATATTGAATTGTGGTTTGTCAATAGGAAAAACACAATATATAGTGT
>JAZOWA010000028.1:0-28489 GCA_045659025.1 Clostridia bacterium | reverse complement strand
CTTGAAAAAAATAGACGATTTATCACAGAAAAGCAATCGTTCAAGAAACGAATTGATAAACATAATACTTGAAAACTCTGTTGATGATGTAGAAATAAATTAAATTTTGACTATACAAATTCAAACTCTCTCAAAAGAATCTGCTTTTGAGAGAGTTTTATTATTAAAGAACAATAAAAATCCCACAGCCGAAGCTGTGGGATTTGGTAATCGTATAAACTCGATTAACGTTTGCTGAACTGGGGAGCACGACGTGCACCTTTCAAACCGTACTTCTTTCTCTCTTTCATTCTGGGGTCACGTGTGAGGTAGCCCTCTGCTTTAAGAGATGTTCTGAAGGAATCGTCTACAGCGAGGAGCGCTCTGGACAAGCCGTGACGGATTGCACCCGCCTGACCTGTGAAGCCACCGCCTGTTACTCTGCAGATTACGTCGAACTTGCCGAGGGTATCTGTAGCTACCAAAGGCTGTCTAACTATAACCTTCAATGTTTCAAGACCAAAATATTCGTCAATGCTTCTGTCATTAACTGTGATAACACCGGTGCCAGGTACGAGTCTTACTCTGGCTACAGATTTCTTTCTTCTGCCGGTTCCGTATAATTCGTTTGCCATTATCTATGCCCCTCCTTATTTAATCTCGCCTGCATATACTTCAGGCTTCTGTGCAGCATGGTCGTGATTGTCACCTTTATATACTCTGAGACGAGTAAGGGACTTTGCGCCTACTGTGTTCTTGGGGAGCATACCCTTAACTGCAATCATCATTGCCTTCTCGGGTTTCTCTGCCATAAGCTTTCTGTAGCTGGTCTCTTTAAGACCGCCAATGTAACCTGTGTGATATCTGTAGAACTTCTGATCAAGCTTCTTTCCTGTGAGGATTGCTTTGTCTGCATTCAAGATGATCACGAAATCGCCGCAGTCCACGTGGGGTGTGAAAGTGGGTTTGTTCTTACCGCGGAGAATAGAAGCAGCTGTGCTTGCAACTCTACCGAGGGGTTTGTCTGTAGCATCAATGATGTACCATTTTCTTTCAACTTCGGCGGGTTTAATCATAAATGTACTCATTTTGTATTTACCTCCGTTTATTTTATCTCGTTTCGACTCTTGCTATTTTAATACAACTTAAAAGCTTTGTCAACACTTTTTTTCAATTTTTTAATTTCATCCTTTACAAACTCTCGTTTTCTCGTTTTTTCTCGTTTTTACTCTCGTTTACTCGTTTCCTATTTTAATATTTTTTGTTAATTTTTACTTTGATTCTTGATTTTGAAGCGCCTTTGCAGTATAATTTAAGTAAGTTTTCAAAAAGGAGTTTTATTATGGGCAAGTCTTTCAAAACTCCCCGTGTGGCTCTACGCCTGTTTGGGGTACAGTTAATAATAATTGCAATTTCCGTTATGTTTATGGGTTCGTACGACGGCTTCCTCACCTCTACGGCGGGAAGGCATCTATACAGCACTATCACCGCCCTCATCTATCTGGGTGTTTATTATTCAAGGGTGTGGCACGCAGGACGCGGTGATATGAAAAATGCGGTGATTCACAACAGATACAACGAAGACAAGATCTACCCCAAATATTCAAAGGGTTTGATTGTGGGCATCCTTGCACAGATACCCAATATAATAGTGCTTCTTATCCTTATATATACCGCATCAACGGGCAGTGAGTCTGCCGCTACATTCAATGCCACATACAGAATACTCCAGAGCGGATTTGTGGGATTGTTCTCAAACGACATAGAATCCTTCCTTACCAACATCCCCGGATACATAGTGGTAATCATCATCCCCATCCTGCTTGGAATACCCGCATACTTTGCAGGGGTGAAGGATTTCTCCGTAGTGGAAAGATATTTACCCGTATTGGTATATAAAAAAGAGGAAGATAACAAGAATAAATAATATTGACAAAAAATATCCTTATTATAGAAATATAATAAGGAGTTTTTTTATGGTTTTGATTATAAGAAAGTCCGAAATCTGCTCCCTCGCTCTCACGGTAGTGATGGCGGTAATGACGGTGAATCTGGCAAAGACATCTGCCGTGGCGCCCGTAAGCAGTATCCCTACGGAAGATAAGGTGATTGTATTAGACGCAGGGCACGGCGCCACAGACGGCGGTGCCACAGGCATAAGCGGTGCTATAGAAAAGGATATCAATCTCTCGATTGCCTTAACACTCAAAGATATGCTTGAGGATACGGGGGCAAGGGTGATAATGACCCGTGAAAGTGATGACCCCATAGCTGAAAGCAAGAGAGAGGATATGCGACTTCGGAGGCGGATACGGGAAGAAAGTGATGCGGACATATTTATAAGCATACACATGAATAAATTCGGCGAATCAAAATACAAGGGAGCACAGGTATTCTACTCCCCCACCGAGGGTAGCAAGGAATTGGGGGAGATTATACAAAGGCACCTCAAGGATATGGTGAACCCCGACAACAACCGAGTGGCAAAGAGTGCGGGGGATTCTCTGTATCTTCTCCGCGACAGTTCTGTGCCTGCCGTGATTGTGGAATGCGGATTCCTATCCAATCCCCACGAAGAACAGCTGCTCCTCCAACCCGACTACCAGAGCAAAATTGCCCGTGCCATCTGCGCGGGAGTGATGAGGTACTTTGAGGAAGAATAAATCAAAATCCCCCGGGAGGTCTCGGGGGATTTTTGTCTGGAGCAAATCTTTTGACTTTAATTGATTAGTTTTTGGGAGCAAATGTCTTGCACTCTGTCTCACAGCTTGTGCAGGCAGATTCATTGGCAACTACTATCTCCCCTGCTGTACAGCAATCGTCGGGGGTGTGGTACTTGCATTTTTCTGCAACGCATTTGATACCTTTAATCTTGCTATTCATTATAATCACTCCTTTACACGCTTATTATGAGCAAAGGAATGGGTTTTATACAAAAAAGCGGAAGAGCAATCTCTTCCGCTTTTCATTATGCCAAAAGTTCGTCGGCACTCTCAATCTTTTTCATATCTTTATGAGTGAGGATTGTAGGGGCAGCTCCCTCTATAATGCAAGCTTTATCAATTATGCATTTGGCTACATTATCTTTAGAGGGGATATCGAACATCACATCGCCCATAGCATTCTCCACAATAGAACGAAGACCTCTCGCACCTGTGTGGCGATCTATGGCGAGGTCCGCCACCGCCTCAAGGGCATCGGGGGTGAATTCAAGCTCCACGCCCTCGTAGGCAAACATCTTGCCATATTGCTTGGTAAGAGCATTCTTCGGCTCGGTAAGGATGCGAATGAGGGCATCTCTATCAAGGGATGTGAGGGACACAAGCACAGAAAGACGACCAATAAATTCGGGAATAAGCCCGAATTTGATAAGGTCCTGAGGCTGAAGATTCTCAAACAAATCCACACCTGTATTCTGCTTCTTGGACTTGACCTCTGCACCAAAGCCCATACCCTTTTTACCGATACGGTTTTCAATAATCTTCTCAAGGCCGTCAAAGGCACCGCCACAGATAAAGAGGATATTGGTGGTATCTATCTGTATGCACTCCTGCTGAGGATGCTTTCTGCCACCCTGGGGCGGTACGGATGCCACTGTGCCCTCCAAAATCTTAAGGAGCGCCTGCTGAACACCCTCACCACTTACATCTCTGGTGATGGAAGGATTCTCGGATTTACGGGTGATTTTATCAATCTCATCAATATAGATTATGCCCTTTTCGGCACGTTCTATATCATAATCGGCTGCCTGGATGAGCTTCAAGAGGATATTCTCCACGTCCTCACCCACGTAACCTGCTTCCGTAAGGGATGTGGCATCTGCTATGGCAAAGGGCACATCGAGAATTCTCGCAAGGGTCTGGGCAAGTAAAGTCTTACCGCAACCCGTGGGGCCAAGGAGAAGCACATTGCTCTTCTGAATCTCTACACCGTCATCCTCATCGGGCATACTGATACGTTTATAATGGTTATATACTGCTACGGCAAGACTTTTCTTCGCTTTGTCCTGACCGATTACATACTGATCGAGTATCTCTTTGATTTCCTTCGGTTTGGGAAGCTCGCCTATATCCATGGGCTGAGGCTCGGGGCGGAGTTGGTTAGCCAAAATATCATTGCAAAGGGCAATACACTCGTTACAGATATTCACATTGGGACCTGCAACCAGACTCTCTACCTGATCGGCGGTTCTGCCGCAGAAGGAACATTTATCGTTGTGTGTTTTTTCGCTATTCATCGACACACCTCTCTCTTTCAAATAAACACACGAGAGGCATCTCTCGTGTGTTTAAGTAATAATTATATTCTCTTTTCCAGAACTTTATCAATAATTCCGTACTCAAGGGCCTGCTGTGCGGACATGAAGTTATCGCGCTCAGTATCTGCCTGGATACGTTCAATGCTCTGGCCTGTGCGTTCGCTTAAGATGCGGTTGAGCTTTTCTCTGGTGGCTACGATATGGTCGGCATGGATCTTGATATCAGTCGCCTGTCCCTGTAATCCGCCGAGAAGGGGCTGATGAATCATAATCTCACTATTGGGGAGAGCAATTCTCTTGCCCTTTGTGCCTGCACAAAGCAGGAATGAACCCATACTTGCCGCAAGGCCTATACAGATAGTGGATACATCACACTTGATGTACTGCATAGTATCATATATCGCCATACCGGAAGTAATTGAACCACCGGGACTATTGATATAGAAATTGATGTCTTTATCAGGATCCTCTGCCTCAAGGAAGAGCATCTGTGCCACTACCAGACTTGCAGTAACATCATTGACCTCATCACTTAAGAAGATGATTCTGTCTTTCAATAAACGTGAATAAATATCATAAGAACGTTCGCCTCTGGTGGTCTGTTCAACGACCATTGGAACTAAACTCATATATTATTCCTCCTTGCCTTCTGTCGCTTTCTTGGTTGTGGTTTTCTTGGCAGCAGGCTTCTTCTCTGCGGTCTTTGCAGGTGCTTTAGCCGCAGTAGTCTTCTTGGTGGTTGTAGTAGTCTTCTTTGCAGGCGCTTTAGCAGCAGTTTCCTTCTTAGCAGTGGTCTTCTTGGCAGGTGCCTTCTCCTCTGCCTTCTCTGCGGTCTTTGCAGGGGCTTTCTTTGCAGAAGGTTTCTTTGCCTTGGCTGCGTCTGCAATGAGCTCTACGGCTTTTCTGGAGCAGATATCTTTCTTCATGCTCTCCATCTCGCCTTCGCCCAACAAGGATTTGATCTTGTCTGCTTCCATATTATACATTGTAGCCATCTTTTCGATTTCTGAATCAACATCTGCATCAGTTACTTCAATTTTCTCTGCAGCAGCGATTGCTTCAAGCACAAGGTTGCACTTAACCTGTGAATATGCCTGTGCCTTGAACTGCTCTTTGAAGGACTCGGGTGTCATGCCTGTGAGCTGCATATATCTCTCAAGGTTAAGGCCCTGGGCAGACAAACGATAGTCAAAATCTCTTGCGATAGACTCAATCTGCTGATCTACCATACACTCGGGAATCTCTACCTCGCATTTCTCTGCAACGGCTTCGATAACTGAATTCTGGAATTCTGCGTTGGTTCTGTCTGCGTTAGCCTTATCAAGCTTCTCTTTAATAGATGCTTTGTACTCTGCGAGTGTATCAAACTCACTTACGTCCTTTGCAAAATCGTCATCAAGCTCGGGAAGCTCTTTAACTTTGATCTCTTTAACAGTTACTTTGAATACTGCAGGCTTGCCCTTGAGCTCTTCTGCATGGTACTCCTCGGGGAAGGTAACATTAACATCTGTCTCTTTGCCAAGCTCTGCGCCAACGAGTGCTTCCTCAAAGCCGGGGATGAACTGACCGCTACCGATCTCGAGGGGATAACCCTCACCCTTACCGCCTTCAAATGCAACACCATCAACGAAACCTTCAAAATCAATAGTGGTGAGGTCGCCCATAGCAACGGGTCTATCCTCTACTGTGCTGATTCTGGCATTTCTCTCACGTGCGCCTTCGAGCTCTTTTTCAACGTCTGCATCTGCAGTCTCGTATACATTCTTCTCTACGGAAACACCTTTATATTCACCAAGTTTAACCTCAGGCTTTACTGTAACCGTGGCGGTGATAACAAGGTCTTCACCCTTGCCGATAGACTCGATATCAATCTCGGGTCGGTCAACAGGCTCAATACCTGCCTCTTTAACTGCCGCCTCATAAGCCTCGGGGCATACTGCGTTAACTGCCTCTTCATAGAATACGCCTTCGCCGTAGTACTTCTCGATAATAGCTTTGGGAGCCTTACCCTTACGGAAGCCGGGGATGTTGATATTCTTAACAAGCTTCTTATATGCTTTGTTAACACCCTCTGCAAAAGTTGCGCTATCAATACTGATGGTGAGTTTAACAGTATTTGTTGCTGTGGTTTCTTTTTTTACGAGTTTCATTTGTCTCTTGCTCCTTATAAAAAATTCATTTTTTGAAATCAATATTCCTTCGACATATCATTATATCAAAAAGATTTAGAAATTTCTACCCTTTTTTTAATTTTTTTCAAAAGTTATTTTCTTTGGCTCAAATTGCAGAAAATCCGCCGAGGTGAGATGGTATTCCACCCCGTCAAATATGCCCTCATACCCTTTGGCATGGCCTGCTCCGTGAAGGTGACCATATATGCATTTGGCAACTGAGTATCGGGCGAAAAGCTCTGCTATATCACCATTCACCCTACCCGACTCATCAAAGGGCGGAAAATGGAGGGCCACTATGATATTATCACAGCCGAGGTTTACTGCTTCTTTGAGTGATGCTTCAAGGCGGATAATCTCGTGGTCATATATCTTGCGGTCATCACCGCCGAACTCGTCGGAAGTGGGGTCCATCCACCAACGGGTACCGCAGATGGCAACACCCTCTGCCTCAAAAGCGTTATTATTTACAAACTCAATGTTTTCAAATTCATTCTCTGCCACGAAGGAGTTCATCTTGGTGATGGTCTCCCACCAGTAATCGTGGTTGCCCTTTAAGATAATCTTTCTGCCGGGGAGCGAGGATATAAATTCAAAATCACCCTTACACTCGGCAAGACGCATTCCCCAGGACACATCACCTGCTATGACTACCGTGTCGCCCTCTGACACTTTATCAAGCCAGTTGGCACGGATTCTATCCATATACCCTGACCACCTGTCACCGAACACCTCCATGGATTTGTCGGCATCAGTGGAAAGATGCAGATCAGATATAGCAAATATCACAAGGCAACACCTCCTTAAACTAAATTGGATTTATTACTTACAATAACCCCAGAGCGCTCAATGAGTATATCCAGCCAAACAACGTAAGCAAGCAGGCCGCGGACGACATAATTACAACGTGAGCCGCCAGGTGTTCGTCTCCGCCCATCTGCTGTACCATGGCAAAGGATGACACCGCCACGGGAGCACCGAAGGTGATGAGAACACAAGCAAGGGCCACATCTCTAAAACCCAGAACTACTGCTGATGCCACCATAATAAGGGGTACAATTACAAGCTTTGCCAAAACGGTGATTAAAAGTTCATTTGAGCTTTCCTTGATAGTGGAATGATCAAACTCCGCACCAAGCACGATTATAGAAAGAGGTGTGGCAACGGATGAGATGTCTTTGACGGACTTTTCCAATATATCGGGGAGCCTGAATCCTGTGAGCAGGCAGGCAAGGCCGATAAGGCAACCTATTATGAGAGGGTTTTTAACCACGTCTTTAAGTACCTGACCAAAATTGAAGTCTTTCTTATCGCCGCAAAAACGTTCTAAGGTGAATACGGCAAGAACATTATAGATAGGGATAACTATACTGAGCAAAAGAGACGGCAAACCTACCGCGCCCTCGCCGTAAATATACATAATCAGTGGCACACCGAGCAGTGCATAGTTGGACCTGAAGAAGCCCTGAAGCATTACGCCTCTTTTATTGTTATCCTTGGTAAGACCCATTACCGCAAAATAGCCGACAATATAAATTGCAAGTATGCCGACAACCGTGAAACAGATGAGCTTAACATCCAGTATTTTGCCTATATCGGTCTTATATATATTATAAAAAAGCAGTACGGGCAAAAACACCTTGAACACCATTTTGTTCATTGTGTCAAAGCCTTTTTTATCGGTTACCTTTATGGTTTTGAGGAAGTATCCCACTAACATAAGGATAAATATCGGAGCAACCGCATTAAACGATACTGTCAAACTTTCCATTGTCTGCTATCTCCGTTCACTTTAATTATATATGCAATTTCGCCTATTGCATTCCCTGAAGTTCTTTTTCAAGAGCTTCGTTCTCTACAATTATCTCCTCTGTCCTTTTCTTTACTCTGCCAAGGAACTCCTGCCAGCTTGAAGGATCAATAAAAGGATTACCGCCCTGTTCAAGCTGGAGGGCACGTTTTTCCAGTGTGTGATTGTTTCCGGGATGGTTACCCATATGAATTTCCACAGGCTCATCCCAGAGCTTTGCAACTGAATCGAGCATATTCTGGGCGCAGTCATCACCATAATCATTACGGAATGTGTAGGGAAGTGATACTGCATCAGTACCCGCACCACCGAACATACCTGCAAGATATGTCTTACCTTCATATGTAACATCAAAGAAGAAGCTGAGCACACCATAGGTGTGACCGGGGGTGAGCACGCAACGGATTTTCATATTGCCCATCTCAAAAATCTCACCGTCTTCTATCTCATAATCAAATTCGGGGACTTTTGCCAAGGGGAACAGTGCTTCTTTAATATGGGCACGGTGGGGTTTCTCCCTGAGCATTTCTGCATCCACTCTGCTGATGGCGAGTTTGGTGCCATACATCACACGGAATTCCTCGGACGCACCGAAGTGGTCATAATGGCCGTGGGTATGGATAATCCAACGGACATCTCTGGGGTCAAAACCTGCACGCCAGATACTATCCACAAGGATATGGGCAGCACCGAAAAATCCGGAATCAAACAGTATCAATCCGTCACCGGTATCCAAAAGGTGAACACACACGAGTTTGTCACCTACATAATAAAGCTGATCTGCCATCTTAAAGGGATCCATACGGGCAATAGACGGTTTTCTATAAAACGCCATATGGTTCCTCACATATGTACTTGATTTGGTAGTGAATTTTTCCATCAGAAATTCTTCTCTTGTCATAATCTGTCTCCACCTTTCTATGCCCTATACACAAGGCATAATTCAAAATTTATTTAGTCATTTTTTCCTGCTTCACCTTATGGTCTATAACGTGACGGGAAGCAAGTTCTCTGTGGATATCCTCTATAGAAATGCCCATCTCCACCATAAGCACCATTACGTGATAGCAGAGGTCTGCAATCTCATAGATGGTCTCCTTCTTATCGTCTGCCTTGGCAGCAATGATAACTTCGGTGTTCTCCTCGCCTACCTTCTTGAGGATTTTATCTATACCCTTCTCAAAAAGATATGTGGTGTATGAACCCTCCTTCTTCTCTGCCTTTCTGCCTTTCAAAAGATCCATAAGGCCTTCAAGAGAGAATTCGTGCATCTCCTCGCTCTGCCAGAGGTCATTGGTGAAGCAGGAGTCTGTGCCTTCGTGGCAGGCAGGACCGTCCTTTTCTACCACTACCACAAGGGCGTCCTTATCGCAATCTGCGGTGATGGACACGATATGCTGGTAGTTGCCACTTGTCTCACCTTTGAGCCAGAGTTCCTGTCTGGAACGGCTATAAAAGCAAGTGAGACCCTTCTCCATTGAGATCTCTAAGCTCTCACGATTCATATACGCAAGAGTGAGCACCTTCTTGGTGACAGAATCCACCACGATAGCAGGTATGAGCCCTTTTTCGTCAAATTTAAGTTCGTTTATATTAAGCATTGGTTTCTCCTCCTATATTCTTACGTCAATTCCGTTGGCACGGAGTTCTGCTTTCAAATCCGATATGGTGACTTCGCCGAAATGGAAGATTGATGCCGCAAGACCCGCATCCACCTTGGGCACTTCTTTGAAAAGCTCCACAAAGTGAGAGATATTACCCGCACCGCCTGATGCTATGACGGGGACAGACACCGCATCACACACGGCAGACAGTATCTCAAGGTCAAACCCGCCCTTGACACCGTCGGTATCAATGGAATTGAGCACTACCTCGCCTGCACCGTTATTAACGCAAGTCTTAATCCATTCCACCGCATCCATACCCGTGTTCTCTCTGCCACCTTTGGCAAACACGCGGAAGATGCCGTCTACTCGCTTCACATCCGCCGAGATTACCACACATTGATCGCCATAACGCTTTGCCGCATCATAGATAAGCTGAGGATTTTTAATAGCACCTGAATTCACACTCACCTTATCGGCACCGCATTTAAGCACTCGGTCAAAATCGTCTAATGTATTTATTCCGCCGCCTACTGTAAGGGGGATGAAAATCTGCTTCGCCACTTCTTTGAGTATATCGGTAAAGAGGGCCCTGCCCTCAACGGAGGCGGTGATATCATAAAACACCAACTCATCCGCACCGCTATCGCTATAGTGCTTGGCAAGGGTGACGGGATTGGAAACATCCGACACACCCTCAAAATTTACGCCCTTTACCACTCTGCCGTTACGGACATCAAGGCAAGGGATTATTCTCTTTGTTATCATTTTGCCACCTCTATTGCTTCTTCAAGGGAAATCGCATTGGTATAGTATGCCTTGCCCACAATCGCACCGTAAAGATTCATTGATGCGAGGGCCTTTACATCATCTATAGTGGAAACTCCGCCTGATGCCACAATCTGCATATGGAATTTCTCGGAAAGTTCCTTATAAAGTTCACGGTTAGTGCCCTGCATTGCACCGTCTTTGGAGACGTCTGTGCAGATAATGGTCTTTACTCCTATGCTCTGCATCTGCTCACAGAATTCAAAGCAGGTGAACCGGGATTTCTCAACCCAACCCTTGATTGCTACGTAGCCGTCTTTGATATCGGCACCCACGGCAATCTTATCGCCGTATTTAGCAACGGCTTCTTTTACGAAGTCTCTGTTCTGCACCGCCGCAGTACCGAGAATCACTCTGTCAATACCCGCACCTATGTATGCATCAATCACGTCCATACTGCGAATGCCACCGCCGATTTCTACAAAAAGATCGGTCTCCTCCGCCACCTGACGGACTATATCAATATTGGGTGTACCCCCATCCCTTGCGCCCTCTAAATCCACCATATGAATATGGGTGGCGCCCTTTTTCTCAAACTCATAGGCTATCTCAATAGGGTTCTCACTATACACCGTCATCTTATCGTATTCACCACGAAGCAGTCGAACTGCCTTGCCTTCGTACAAATCTATGGCAGGAAAAATATACATGTCTTACTCACCTTTCATCTCGCTGAATGCTCTAAGTATCTTCAATCCCACTTCACCGCTTTTTTCGGGATGGAACTGACAACCGCACACATTACCGCAGGCAACCGCCGCAGTAAGATCTGCTCCGTACTCTGCCGTGGCTATAACTGATTTATCGCATTTTGTGCCGTAGTATGAATGAACAAAATACACATAGTCACCTGAATTTATGTACTTGAAAATCTCGTGCTCCTCCCCCCTCAAAGTGAGGGCATTCCAGCCGATATGGGGAATCTTATAGTCTGCAGGGATTACCTCGTCAATAGAGCGTACCTCGCCGTCTATAAGGCCGAGGCCCTGATGCTCACCGTATTCAAAACTCTTGGAAAGGAGCATCTGCATACCGAGACATATACCCATAATGGGTTTACCCTTTGACGCTTCTTCCTTGATTACTATATCAAGGCCCGTGGCCCTGAGTTTGCCTATGGCATCCTCAAATGCGCCAACACCGGGAAGGATGATTTTATCTGCCTTCCTTAAAGTATCTGCATCACCTGTAACGACTGTGTCGGCACCTATTGCCTCCATAGAACTTGTGAGGGAGAACAGATTGCCTACACCGTAGTCAACTATTGCTATCACTATCAAAGCACCCCTTTCGTGGAGGGGAGGTCATTCTCAAAGCCCTTATCAAAGGACACCGCCTCACGGAATGCTCTGCCTGCGGACTTATATATACCCTCTATGATGTGGTGGGAATTGGTGCCTTTAATCTGGAAAAAGTGCAAGGTGCAAGCCGCCTCACGCACAAATGCCAACCAGAACTCCTCTACCAGTTCGGTATCGAAATAGCCAACCTTGGCGGTGGGGATATCCACATCATAGGAAAGTAATGCTCTGCCTGAGCAGTCTATGGCTGTAACCAAAAGCGCCTCGTCCATAGGGAGTATCATACTACCATAGCGGACTATGCCCTTCTTATCACCCAGCGCCTCTTTGAACGCCATACCAAGACAGATACCCACATCCTCTACGGTGTGGTGGTCATCTACATGGGTATCTCCAACGCAGGTGACATCCAGGTCGAATCTGCCGTGTTTGGCAAAGAGGGTGAGCATATGGTCAAGGAAACCGCAACCTGTGTTTATATTTCCTTTGCCCTCGCCGTCAAGGTTAAGGGAAAGGGTGATTTTGGTCTCCATTGTATCTCTTTTTATATCACTTTTTCTCATTTATCTGTCCTCCAGAATTTCTTTCACAGCATCAAGGAATTTATCCATCTGCTCCCTTGTGCCCACGGTGATGCGGTTATACTCGCATATACGCTCTCCCGTGAAATGACGGACAAGGATGCCCCTTTCACGGAGCTTGGTATAAAGCTCTGCACCCGACACCTCACTATGCTTTGCAAAAATGAAGTTTGCGGTAGAAGGAGTCATGGTGAAGCCCATCTCCTTCAGCTTTGCCATGGTATATTCCCTGTTCTCACAGATGGTACGGCAATTGGCTTTCGTGTATTCCTCATCCTCAAGGGCACCCACACCTGCCGCCATAGTCATACGGTTGACATTATAGGGGTTGGTGGAGTATTTGATAGTGTTGAGGTCTGCTATGATACCCTCGGAAGCAACGCCGAATCCGAGTCGTGCACCTGCCATGGAACGGGATTTTGAGAAAGTGCCCGTCACAAGGAGATTATCGTATTTATCAATCAGTTTTACCCCACTCTCGCCACCGAAATCCACATACGCCTCGTCTACTATAACCACGTTATCGGGGTTACTTTTAACTATCTGCTCTATCTCATCGAGGGAGAGGGCAATACCTGTGGGAGCATTGGGATTGGCGATTACGATATTCTTATTTATACCGATATAATCCGATACCCTTACCTTAAAATCATCATTCAAGGGAATCTCTTCGTATGGAATATCAGAAAGATTGGCAAACACGGGGTAGAATCCGTAAGTAATATCAGGGAACACTATGGGGTGTTCCTTATCGGCAAATGCCATAAAGGCAAAGTTCAATATCTCATCAGAGCCGTTTGTCATAAGCACCTGAGAGGGTTTTACACCAAGCACCTCTGCCATCTTCTCTGTGAGAACAGAGCAGGTGGGGTCAGAATAAAGTTCCAACTTCTCTGCTGCCTCAGCGGATGCCTTCACCGCCTTGGGTGACGGAGGGAAGGGGGATTCGTTGGTGTTTAGCTTGATGAGGTTGGTAATCTTTGGCTGTTCACCGGGGGTATACGGAATCAATGCATCGAATTTATGACTTAAAAATCTTCCCATATTGCATTACTCCTCAACTCGTATGGTAGCACTCTTGGCGTGGGCGGTGAGACCTTCCTTGGCAGCAAAGAAGGATACATCCTCGGCAACACGCTTGAGGGCATCGTATGTGTAATATGTGTATTGGGTTTTCTTTACGAAATCATCAACGGACAGAGGGCTTGAGAATTTAGCCGTTCCGCTGGTGGGAAGGGTGTGGTTTGCACCCGACAGATAATCACCCAATGCCTCGGGACAGTTTCTGCCCATGAAGATTGAACCTGCGTGGCGGATGCCGTCAAGATAATCAAAGGGGTTATCCACGCACAATTCAAGATGCTCGGGGGCAATCTCATTGGAAATCTCAATGGCAACATCCAGGCTCTCGGCAACGATAATCTTGCCGTTATCGTCTATGGATTTGCGGGCGATATCGCATCTTTCAAGGGCGGGTATCTGCACCTCAAGCTCTGATTGAACCCTGGTGGCAAGATCCATTGAATCGGTAACGAGCACCGCACTTGCCAGTACATCATGCTCTGCCTGAGAGAGAAGGTCTGCCGCCACATAACGGGGATTGCTCTTGCCGTCTGCCACCACCAAAATCTCACTGGGGCCTGCAATCATATCAATAGACACTATGCCGTAAACCTGTCTCTTTGCTTCGGCAACAAAGGCGTTACCGGGGCCGACAATCTTATCCACCTTGGGTACTGACTCAGTACCATAGGCAAGGGCCGCTACTGCCTGAGCACCACCTACTTTGAAGATTCGGTCTACCCCTGCCACTTTTGCAGCAGCTAAGATCACGGGGTTTACCTTACCCTCGGCATTGGGAGGGGTAACCATTACCACCTCACCTACCCCTGCTATCTTTGCAGGGATTGAATCCATAAGCACGGTAGAGGGGTATGCCGCAGTACCGCCGGGCACATAGAGACCTGCACGGTCAACGGGGATAACCTTCTGACCTGTTACAATGCCGTTTTCATCATTTATTATAAAGCCGTTGCGTACCTGCTTCTCGTGGAATTTGCGGATGTTTCTTGCGGCGGTCTCAAGCACCTGTAAAAACTTAGGCTCAACCTGACCTACTGCTTCGTCAATCTCTGCCTTTGTAACCTCCAATGAAGTGAGCTTGGCTTTATCAAACTTCTCGCAGTATTCAAAGAGGGCTTTATCACCATTTGCTTTAACATTATCTATAATCCCGGCAACGATAGACTCCACATCCATCTTGGGCGTAACACGGGCGAAAATCTCGCTGTTTGCCACTTCACCGTATCTTAAAATCTTAATCATCTTCTGTCCTCCACCTGACGTGTCATACTTTCGAGTATCTTCTCTATCTGCTCACTCTTGAATTTGAAATTGGCCTTATTGGCAATCAAACGGGCGCTGATAGGTACTATCTCTTCTAACACCTCAAGATTATTCTCCTTTAACGTTGTACCTGTCTCTACAATATCCACAATTACGTCGGAAAGACCCAAAATAGGCGCAATCTCGATAGAGCCGTTAAGGTGGATAATATCAATCTCTCTGCCCTTGGAGGCATAGTAGGTCTTGGCAATATTGGTAAACTTGGTGGCTACTCTAAGGGTCTTTTGCGTGTTATCACGAAAATCCTTCATACCTGCCACCGCCATACGGCATTTGCCCAGCTCCATATCAAGAAGCTCGTATATATCGGGCTCGTATTCCAAAAGGATATCCTTACCCGCAACACCTATATCCGCCGCACCGTGCTCTACATAAATAGCAACATCGGAGGGCTTCACCCAGAAGTAGCGGATTCCCTTTTCCTCATTCTCAAAAATCAGTTTGCGGTTATTTTCCCTGATTGAGGGGCACTCAAAACCTGCTTCTTCAAACATGGCATACACTTTCTCACCAAGTCTGCCCTTGGGAAGTGCAATATTAAGCATTGACTTCAAGTTCCTCAACCTCCGTTCCCTGAAGTTTCACAAGTCGTCTGTATCTTATCTTATCGGGCTTGACCTTCTGTGCGATTACTGTCCGGCCTCCTGCTATGATGCCTTTAAGTGCGGTGTTGATATCGCATATATCGGAGGTGTCATCATATAAAAGCAGAGTGTCCACATCATAATCCTGATTATCCTCGTAAATCCTTTCAAGCAAATCAAGATAAACCGCAAAACCGATGGCTCCGTTCTTGCGGGACATCTTGCGCATAAGGTTATCATACTGACCGCCCGAGAGCACACCCTCGGGTACGCCATTTACAAAGCCCTTGAACACCACACCGTTATAGTATTTCATATCATTGATAACGGAGAAGTCTATTCTTATCTTATCTGCACAACCATTCATTGTGAGCATCTCATCGATACTCTCAAGCTGGGCTATTGCATCAGCAAACTGCGCGCTCTGGGGCATGGATTTTAACTCATCAATCACTTTGGCAGGAGTGCCGTATAAGGTGACGAGCTTTCTCAAAAAGTCGGAAGTCTCAACATCTATGCCTTCCTCGGTGCATATCTTAGTGATACCACCCACGTTCTTCTCACCCAAGGCTTTGATAAGAGCTGCCTTACCCTTGGGGGAAGCATCTGTGCCATCTATGGCCTGTGATACGATACCCATATGGGAAATATCAAGGATATAGTCATCCGTGATACACTCCAGACTCTTTGCAGCAAGACACACAACCTCGCAGATACAATATTCATCAATATCGCCTATGGCTTCAAGACCCGTCTGCATAATCTCCTTGAAAGCACGGGTGTCGGTGGAAGCACGATATACATTCTCATTATAATACATCTTCTGCACACCGCCATTGCTCTGGTTACTGTTCTTTATAATAGAAAGAGTAACGTCGGGCTTGAGGGCCATAAGCTTGCCATCCACATCAGTAAAGGTGATGATATTCTCGGAAATAAGAAAATCCTTATTACGCACATAAAGGTCATATTCCTCAAACTTACTCATACTGTACTTCATATATCCGTAATCGGAATAAAGCTTACGGAGGCGGAAGATGATCTTCTCATCATTTTCAAATACTAAGCTCATATTATTCATATTATTTGTCCCCGCCTTCGTAGAGTTTGACAAGGACATTCTTATATCCGTCACTACCATAATTAAGGCACTTATTCACACGGCTTATAGTGGCAGTGCTGGCACCCGTCTCCTTGGAAATCTCGATATAACTCTTATTAAGATACAACATCTCCGCTACCTGAAGACGCTGGGACATATCCTGAATCTCCTTGATGGTACAGATATCCTCAAAAAAGTTCAATGCCTCTTCCTTGGTCTCCAGATTAAGTATAGTCTCGATAAGCCTTTCAATCTCGGGTGTATGTATTTTTGTCATAATATCACATCCTTGTTAAGTTTACTTTCACATTTTATCATAGCAAAGTGATAAAGTCAATGGATAGATTAAATATTTTTGCGTTGGATGGGAAATATCTTTTTGTGCAAAAAGACCGCCGATACGGCGGTCTTTCTTCATATTACTTATTTATCAATACATTCCCATACCTGCGCCGGGAGCACCGCCCATGGGAGCGGGGGTTTCCTCGGGGATATCGGTAACGAGGCTCTCGGTGGTGAGCACGGTAGATGCAACGGATGCCGCATTCTGCAAAGCGGATCTTGTAACCTTAGCAGGATCTACGATGCCCGCCTTGAACATATCTACATATTCATCAGTAAGAGCATTGTAGCCGATAGCATCATCGCTTGCTTTTACTCTGTCAACTATAACTGCACCTTCCAGGCCTGCGTTGGTAGCGATCTGCATAAGGGGTGCCTCCAATGCTTTAACAACAATCTTAACACCTGTCTTCTCGTCACCCTCTTTGGTCTCGAGAAGTTTCTCTACTGCTTTGATAGCATTGATGTAGGATGTACCACCACCTGCAACGATACCCTCTTCTACTGCTGCTTTGGTAGCGGCAAGAGCGTCTTCAATGCGGAGTTTCATTTCCTTCATCTCTGTCTCTGTGGCAGCACCAACCTTGATTACTGCAACACCGCCTGCAATCTTGGCAAGACGTTCCTGAAGTTTCTCTCTGTCAAAATCGCTGGTAGTCTCAGCAATCTGGCTCTTGATCTGAGCAGTTCTGTCGGCAATGGCGGCTTTGTCACCTGCACCATCAACGATGATGGTAGCTTCCTTGAGAATCTTAACCTGTTTAGCACGGCCGAGCATATCGAAGGTGGCTTCTTTAAGGTCAAGGCCGAGTTCCTCGGTAACTACTGTACCGCCGGTGAGGATTGCGATATCACGGAGCATCTCCTTACGTCTGTCGCCAAAGCCGGGAGCTTTAACTGCAACGCAAGTGAATGTGCCTCTCAAGCGGTTAACAAGCAAGGTCGCAAGGGCTTCACCCTCTACATCCTCTGCGATTATAACAAGTTTCTTGCCCTGCTGAACAATCTGCTCGAGCAAAGGAAGAATCTCCTGAATGTTGGAAATCTTCTTATCTGTGATAAGGATGTAAGCATCATCAATAACAGCTTCCATCTTATCAGTGTCGGTTACCATATAAGGTGAGATGTAACCACGGTCAAACTGCATACCCTCTACCACATCACAGTAGGTCTCTGCTGTCTTTGACTCCTCAACGGTGATAACACCGTCACTTGTTACCTTCTCCATAGCGTCAGCAATAAGTACACCAATCTGCTCGTCAGCAGCACTTACTGCGGCAACGGTGGCGATATCTTCTTTACCGCTTACCTTCTTGCTCTTGCTTACGATATACTCAACTGCAGTATCTACCGCTGCTTTCATACCTTTACGAACAATCATGGGGTTAGCACCTGCGGTAACGTTTTTGATACCTTCGTGGATGAGTGCCTGGGCAAGAAGTGTTGCGGTGGTGGTACCATCACCTGCTACGTCGTTTGTCTTGGTGGCAACTTCCTTGATGAGCTGTGCGCCCATATTCTCAAAAGCGTCTTCAAGCTCGATTTCCTTTGCGATTGTCACACCGTCATTAGTGATGAGGGGTGCACCGAATTTCTTATCCAAAACCACGTTTCTGCCTTTGGGACCGAGGGTGATTTTGACTGTGTCTGCCAAAGCATCAATACCTGCCTGCAATGCACGGCGGGCGTCTTCTCCGTATTTAAGCTGTTTTGCCATGATAATATACCTCCAAAAATTATTCTACTATTGCCAAGATATCACTCTGGCGTACAATGATGCTCTCCTCACCGTCAACCTTTACCTCGGTGCCGGCATACTTATTGATAAGCACTTTGTCGCCTACTTTAACTTCCATCTTAACTTCCTTGCCCTCTACCATACCGCCGGGGCCTACTGCTACTACCTCTGCTACCTGGGGTTTTTCCTTAGCATTGCCTGCGAGGATGATACCGCTCTTGGTGGTGTCCTCTGCCTCGGTCATCTTAATAACTACTCTGTCTGCCAATGGCTTAATTGTCATTTTATTTTCCTCCTGTATCGGGCGCACACAAAGCGCCGTTTATAGTCCATCAAATATTATTATTTCCCAAATCGTGGGATGATTACAACTTTTTACCTGTTACTTGAAATATTTTACGCCGGATTCAAAGATCTTCTGGTCTTTATTGCCGGGAACATTCTTGTAAAGGTTGTGTCCTGTACGCTCGGAGTGACCCATCTTACCGAATACTCTGCCATCAGGACTTGTGATACCCTCAATAGCAAGAAGTGAGCCGTTGGGGTTATACGCAATATCCATAGTGGCATTGCCTGAAAGGTCAACATATTGTGTGGCAATCTGGCCGTTAGCGATAAGAGTCTTAACCGTAGCTTCATCAGCAACGAATCTGCCTTCACCGTGGGAGATTGCGATTGAGTGGATATCACCTACCTCAACTCCTGCAAGCCAGGGTGACTTGTTGGAAGCAATACGGGTATTTACTATGCAGGATGCGTGACGGTTGATGGTATTGAAGGTGAGTGTGGGGTATGAAGGCTCCATATCACAAATCTCACCGAAGGGAACAAGACCAAGCTTGATAAGTGCCTGGAAACCGTTACAGATACCAAGCATAAGTCCGTCGCGGTTCTTAAGAAGATTGTGTACTGCTTCTTTAACCATACCGTTCTTGAACGCAGATGCAATAAACTTACCGGAGCCATCGGGTTCGTCACCGCCTGAGAAACCGCCGGGGATCATTACAATCTGGCTCTCGTCGATTCTCTTTGCCATTTCCTTGAGTGACTCGGCAATGTGGGCAGATGAAAGGTTATTCACCACAAATATATCTGCCTTTGCGCCTGCTTTCTCAAAGGCACGGGCGGTGTCGTATTCACAGTTAGTACCGGGGAATACGGGAATAAACACCTTGGGAGAAGCAAATTTCTCTTTACCGTAGATTGCGGTGGTAAAGCCGGTGGATGAGATAGTCTCAACCTTGGCAGTATCGTCCCCTGCTTTGGTGGGGAATATGTTTTCAAGTACACTGCCCCAGAGCTCTACGGCTTCGTCAACAGAGATCTTGCCATCACTAAATTTAATATATGCATCACAAGGCGTGGTCTTGCCTATTACTTTGCTCATTACATCACCCAGCACGCAGGGGCACACACCCTCGGCAAGCTGAAGAACGAATGCACCGTTGGAAGGATCGAATATGCCCTTCTCATCAGTGAACTCAAAGCCGACACCATTACCGAAGCACATATTGGCTACCGCCTCTGCAGCACCGAATCTGCCACATACCTTGGCGGCAATCACCTTGCCCTCTGTGATAAGGGAAGATACTGTGTCATAAACCTTCTTGAGGTTATCATAGTCGGGAATGTTATTTGCGTCCTTTGCAAAATCAACGAACACTACATCAGATGCCACCTTCTTGAACTCGGGGGAGATGATGTTGTTTGTGTTTGCAGGGGTGATTGCAAAGGAAACCAATGTGGGAGGAACGCTGATGTCATTGAATGTACCTGACATTGAGTCCTTACCACCGATAGCGCCGAGACCGAGTTTCTCCTGAGCATCAAAGGCACCGAGGAGAGCGGAGAAGGGTTTGCCCCATCTCTTGGAATCTGCATCAAGACGCTCAAAGTATTCCTGGAATGTGAGGTATGATGTCTTGTAGTCACCGCCTGTGGAAACAAGCTTTGATACTGAATCAACTACCGCGTATGCAGCGCCGTGATAGGGGCTCCATTCGGAGAGGTAGGGATCATAACCATAGGACATCACGGAGCAAGTGGTAGTCTCACCGCCGAGGACGGGGAGCTTGGAAACCATTGCATCGGGTTCGGTGAGCTGTTTCTCACCACCGAAGGGCATAAGCACTGTGTATGCACCGATAGTGGAGTCAAAGCGCTCAACAAGACCCTTCTGGCCTGCACCGTTGAGATCGGTGAGGATTTCCTTAAGGCCAAGAACGCCCTTGCGGGTGGAGGGGGTGAAATATCCGATACCCTTGGGTGCTTCAACCTCTACATTGATTGATTTTGTAGCACCGTTGGTATTCAAAAATTCTCTGCTGATATCTACGATTGTGGCGCCGTTCCAGTTCATTACAAGACGCATATCGTCTGTAACCTCTGCAACAACGGTTGCCTCTAAATTCTCGCTGTTTGCATAAGCGATAAACTTATCTGCATCAGATGCGGCTACCACACAAGCCATTCTCTCCTGAGATTCGGAGATGGCAATCTCTGTGCCGTCAAGGCCCTCGTACTTCTTGGGTACTTTATCAAGATTGATGATAAGACCGTCTGCAAGCTCACCTATAGCAACGGATACACCGCCTGCACCGAAGTCATTACATCTCTTGATGAGGGTGGTAACGTCTTTGTTTCTGAAAAGACGCTGAATCTTACGTTCACTGGGAGCATTACCCTTCTGTACCTCTGCACCGCAACTGCTGAGAGATGTGTCGGTGTGGGACTTGGAAGAGCCGGTAGCACCGCCGATACCATCACGGCCTGTTCTACCACCCAAAAGAACTATAACATCGCCCTTTTCGGGACGTTCTCTGCGAACATTCTCCATGGGAGCAGCGCCTACAACAGCACCGATCTCCATACGTTTTGCCACGTAGCCGGGGTGATAAATCTCGTGTACCTTACCGGTAGCAAGACCTATCTGGTTACCATAGGAGCTATAACCTGCGGCTGCGCCCTGAGAAATCTTACGCTGGGGCAGTTTGTTTGCCATGGTATCTGCTACGCTCTGTCTTACATCACCGCTACCTGTTACACGCATAGCGGAATATACATAGGATCTGCCTGAAAGGGGATCTCGTATAGCACCACCAAGACAGGTTGCCGCACCGCCGAAGGGTTCAATCTCTGTGGGGTGGTTGTGGGTCTCGTTCTTGAACATAAGGAGCCAGGGCTCAACATTGCCATCAATATCAACATCTATCCTGATACTGCAAGCATTGATTTCCTCGGACTCGTCAATATTTTTAAGCATGCCCCTGCTCTTTAATTCCTTAACCGCGATGGTTGCGATATCCATAAGGCAGATATCCTTGGTGCGGTTGAGCTTTGCACGGACTGCAATATAATCGCCATAAGTCTTCTCAATAAACTCTGCACCCTCGGCAAACTTAACGTTCTCAAGGCGGGTGGAGAAGGTGGTGTGACGGCAATGGTCAGACCAATATGTATCTATCATCTTGAGCTCGGTGATAGTGGGGTTACGTTTCTCTGTATTCTTGAAATATTCCTGACAGAGTGTCAAATCGTCAAGTCCCATAGCAAAGCCTGTCTCGGCAAAGAAGGACTTGAGCTCTTCTGCATTGAAATCTATGAAGCCCTCGATGGTAGCAACTGTCTGGGGGAGTTCGATATTGGTGGAGAAATCCTTGGGTTTATCCAAAGATACCTCGTGGCTCTCAACGGGGTTGATGAGGTATTTCTTGATACGGTCAACGTCTGCATCTGACACGCTACCGCTGATTGCGATAAGCTTTGCCACCTTAACCTCGGGACGATGTCCGCCGGTGAGGATCTCTATACACTGCATACAGGAATCTGCTCTCTGGTCAAACTGACCATCCAAAAGGCCCATAGCAAACACCTTGGTATTTGCAGGGAATTCCATCTCTTCGTCATAGCAGATATCTACGGGGGGTTCGGAGAAAACCGTGGTCTTTGCCTTGGTGTATTCCTCGTCGGAAAGACCCTCGCTGTCGTATCTGTTAATCACGCGGATATCGTCAATACCGCTGATCAAAAGGTTATTTACCAAATCATTCTTGATTGACTGTGCCTCTACATCGAAGCCCTTTTTCTTCTCAACATAAATTCGTCTTATCATTGTGTCAACCCTCCGTCATACATTAAATCTGAAAAGTACTATATCGCCGTCATTCATAACGTATTCTTTACCTTCAAGTCGTACAAGACCTTTATCCCTTGCAGCAGCATATGTGCCACACTCCATAAGGTCGTTATATGCAACAACCTCGGCTCTTATAAAGCCCTTCTCAAAGTCGGTGTGAATCTTGCCTGCCGCCTGAGGGGCTTTGGTACCTTTGGTAATCGTCCACGCTCTTACCTCGGGTTTGCCTGCGGTGAGATAGCTTATAAGGCCGAGCAAGCTATAGCTTTTCTTAACCAGTCGGTCAAGTCCCGACTCCTCTATGCCGAGCTCTTGCAGGAACATTATCTTCTCTTCCTCGTCAAGCTGGGAAACCTCTTCTTCTATCCTTGCGGATATAGGAAGCACCTCGGCATTTTCCTTTGCCGCTATCTCATCTACCTCTTTGACCATGGCGTTATTCTCTATGCCGTTGGCAAACTCATCCTCGGATACATTCGCCGCATAAATAATCGGCTTAATGGTAAGAAGGGCGAGTTCCTTAAGGAAGGGTTTCTCCTCCTCGGCAAAGTCAATGGCACGGGCAGTGATGCCGTTTTCAAGATTGGTCTTGATCTTCTCTAACGTTGCCATCTCGTCTTTATACTTGCGTTCGCCTGTCTTTAACAGTTTGGATGTCTTCTCAATTCTCTTGTCAATAAGCTCAATATCTGCAAAGATAAGTTCAAAGTTAATTGTCTCAATATCACGCTTTGGACCGATTGAGCCGTCAACGTGAACGATGTTGGAATCCTCAAAGCATCTTACCACGTGAACGATAGCATCAACCTCACGGATATGGGACAGGAACTTATTGCCCAATCCTTCGCCCTTGCTGGCGCCCTTTACAAGGCCTGCAATATCTACAAACTCAATGATTGCGGGGGTAACCTTATCGGGATCGTACATCTCTGCCAACTTGTCCAGTCTCTCATCGGGTACGGACACGACACCCACGTTGGGCTCTATCGTACAGAACGGATAGTTGGCAGACTCTGCTCCCGCCTGGGTTATGGCATTAAAAAGTGTACTCTTGCCTACGTTGGGCAATCCCACTATACCTAATTTCATATTTATTCATTCCCTTCGAAATGTCTTGTACTTAAAGCAAAAAATCTCTCACGATAATTATACATCATCCGCCCTCGGTATGCAAGGACTTTTTGCCATAAATGAGGAAAAATAAAAAAGGACCGTATCTCTCGATACAGTCCTTGATCTTGGTGATAATCTCTGCGTTTTACGGATATTTTATTCCAGCATATTAAGGATATCTGCCTTGTAGCAATATCCTGTGTTGGTGTGGGTAAGCTCCCCGTTTTTGAAAACCATAAGGGTAGGAATACTCTCAATACCGAAGCTTATGGCGAGGTCTCTCTCTTCATCCACATTGATTTTACCTACTTTGATTTTGCCCTCATACTCTGTGGCAATCTCCTCGAGTGTAGGAGCAAGCATCTGGCAGGGACCGCACCAGGGGGCCCAGAAATCTACCAACACAGGAACAGGACTCTCTAAAACCTCTTTATCAAAATTGTCTTTTGTAAGTATAACCTCTGCCATAACGGCACCTCCTCAATCTTTGGTCTTATAATAAAGCATACAATGGCAGAATCCCTCAAAATCAGGGTCTGCTATCTGCTCACGGAATTCCTTGCAGATGCATTTGAATTCCTCTGTGGTGGCAGTTCTGCAGGGGCAGTAACCGCCCTTCTTCTCAAGACCTTCTTTGATGATTTTAACTATTTTTTCATCAGGATTCAATATGACACCCATATCCGTATCCTCTCTGTATTAACTGTTTTTATACGCTTCCAGACGGTCTAAAATCATTTTGTTGATTATCTGGGGGTTGCCCTTGCCCTTTGATTCTTTCATAACCATACCCACAAGGAAGCCGAGGGCACGGGTCTTGCCGTTCTTATAATCCTCAAAGGACTGGGGATTAGCATCCAATACGCTATTTACCATTGCTTCAATAGCGCTTGTATCACTTATCTGTGCGAGGCCAAGCTCATCAACTATCTTGGACGGTGAGTCGCTTGACTCAAACATACGGGAGAGTACCTTCTTGGCGGCGGTGATACTGATAGTGCCGTCGGTGGTCATCTTGCCGAGGGAGTTGAGACTTTCAGGTGTGAAGGGCAAATCGTCAAAGGATATATCGTTATCCTTTACATATTTCATAATATCGCCCTGGAGCCAGTTGGCAGTCTGCTTGGCATCTCCGCCAAGAGCAATACAGGAATCAAAGAATCTTGCCATACTCTTGTTGCCTACTATTATACCTGCCTCGTAGTCGCCGAGGCCAAGATCACCCATATATCTTGCCTTCTTTACATCAGGCATCTCGGGGATGGTGGATCTGATCTCCTCAATCCATTCCTCGCTTATAATCATAGGCACAAGGTCAGGTTCGGGGAAATAACGGTAATCGTGGGCCTCTTCTTTGCTGCGAAGAAGCACGTTCTCACCCTTGGCATCATCCCAACGGCGAGTCTCCTGCTCGATAACTCCGCCATTTGAAAGAATCTCGGTCTGTCTGCCGATTTCGTATTCAATAGCTCTCTCGGTACCGCTGAAGGTGGATACATTCTTCATCTCGGAGCGGGTGCCGAATTTATCACTGCCCACGGGGCGGAGTGATACGTTGATATCGCAACGAAGTGAGCCCTCCTCCATCTTACAGTCGGAAACTTCTATGTACTGCAAAACGGATTTGAGAGTCTCAAGATAAACCTTTGCCTCCTCCGCACTACGAAGGTCGGGCTCGGATACAATCTCAATAAGGGGTACACCGCAACGGTTGAAATCCACGTAGGACTCATCTCCCATTACGGAGTGGATGAGCTTACCTGCATCTTCTTCTATATGGATGCGGGTGATACCGATCTTTTTCTTCTCACCGCCAACCTCTATCTCAAGATAGCCGTTGGTGCAAAGGGGCAGGTCAAACTGGGAAATCTGATACGCTTTGGGAAGGTCGGGGTAGAAATAATTCTTTCTATCCTGCTTGCTTGCTCTTGTGATGTCACAATTAAGGGCAAGGCCTGCCTTGATAGCGTATTCCACAACCTTTTTATTGAGCACGGGAAGGGAACCCGGCATACCCATACAAACGGGACAACAAGCGGTATTCACATCAAGACCGAACTCGTTTTTACAGGAGCAGTATATCTTGGTGTTGGTGGAAAGCTCTGCGTGAACTTCCAAACCAATGACGGATTCGTAATTCATATCTATACCCTCCTTTAAATTTCAGGACGGACTTTGGAAAAATCCGTGCTCTGCTCGAATGTGTATGCTGTGCGGATAAGGGTGCTCTCGTCAAAGTGCTTACCGATAAGCTGGATGCCGATAGGCATATTATCCTTATCAAAGCCCGCGGGAACAACCATAGCAGGAAGACCTGCAATATTGACCGACACGGTGTAGATATCATTAAGATACATACTTACGGAATCCTTCACCTTACCGCCGATATCAAAAGCTGTCTCGGTGGTGGTAGGTGAAAGAATCACATCATATTTTGCAAAGGCATCGTCAAAGGCCTTTCTGATAACCGTGCGTACCTGCTGTGCCTTCTTGTAATATGCATCATAGTAGCCTGAGCTAAGCACATAAGTACCGAGCATAATACGGCGCTTAACCTCACTGCCAAAGCCCTCGGAACGAGATGCGGAGAAAAGGTCGGTCAAATCATCAAACTTCTCTGCTCTGTAGCCGTATTTGATACCGTCGAATCTGGCAAGGTTGGAGCTTGCCTCGGCAGAGGATATGATATAGTAAGCGCTTACGGCATAGTCTGTCATGGGGAGGTTGAAGTATTCAACGCTGGCACCCAACTCCTCAAACTTCTTTGCAGCGGAGAGTACCGCCTCTTTAACATCATCGGAGATGCCCTCTGCAAGATACTCGGTGGGGATACCGATTTTAAGGCCCTTAACATCCTTAACCAAGGCCTGTCTGTAATCGGGAATCTCCACGGGTGCGGAGGTGGAATCCTTATCGTCATGACCTGCGATTGCATTGAGCATAATCGCACAGTCGGTAACATCCTTTGTCATAGGGCCGATCTGATCCAGAGATGAAGCAAAAGCCACAAGACCGTATCTGGACACAAGACCGTAAGTGGGCTTCAAACCCACGATTGAGCAGAAGGATGCGGGCTGACGGATAGATCCGCCCGTGTCACTACCGAGGGCACAAATTGCCTCATCAGCAGACACTACCACACCGCTACCACCGGAAGAACCGCCGGGGATTTTGTCGGTATTATAGGGATTTCTTGCAACGCCGAAATATGAGGTCTCATTGGATGCACCCATTGCAAACTCGTCCATATTGGTTTTGCCGATTATAACTCCGCCCTCTGCCTTTATGCGTTCAACTACAAAAGCATCATAAGGGGGAACGAATTTTTCAAGCATCTTTGATGCACAAGTGGTGGTCAACCCCTTGGTGCAGATATTATCTTTAATGGCTACGGGAATACCGCAAAGCTCGGAAGTGGCCTCGCCTGATGCAAGTCTGGCATCTGCTTCTGCCGCCTGCGCGAGTGCGCCCTCTCTGTCAACGGTGATATAGCCGTTCAATTTGCCGTCTACTTCTTCAATACGGTCAAGCACAGACTGGGTAAGCTCTACGCTTGTGATTTCTCCCGCTTTGAGCATAGAGGAAAGTTCGTGAATAGTCTTTTCGTATAATTTCATGTCGTCTCTCCTCCTTACTCTACTACCTTGGGAACGAGCACACAACCTCTCGCTTTGGCAGGAGCGTTTCTTAAAATATCGTCTCTGTCAAAGGAGGGTTTCACCTCGTCCTCACGGAAAACATTGTGTATATCCGATATATGATTTGTGGGGGATGCTTCCCCGATATCAACATTGGAAAGGGCTTTGGCGAATTCTATAACCGCCTCAATGCCCAATGCATCAAGTTCCTCGTCGGTGAGTTTGAGTCTTGACAAGGATGCTATATGCTTAAGCTCTTCTCTGGTAATGCTCATAGTATCATTCCTTTCGTGTATCTTTTTATTATACACCAGCTTGGATGTTTTTGCAATTATTTTATCATATCTAAAAATTCTGCTTCAGTAAGCACGGTGACGCCAAGGGCATTGGCTTTATCAAGCTTACTGCCTGCACTCTCCCCCGCTACCACGAAGTCGGTGTTTTTAGACACGCTTCCCGATACCTTGCCACCGAAATTCTCTATTATCTCCCCTGCCTCTTTTCTGCCGTAATGCTCTAAAGTGCCTGTGAGTACGAAGGTCTTGCCCTCAAAGCGATTGTCGGTGGCGGAAGAAGCAATATATGCCATATTCACACCCGCCTCGGCAAGCTTATCAATAAAGGCACGGTTACGTGGCTCTGCAAAGAAATCCACCACACTATCTGCCATAATCTTACCGATATCGCCTATGGCAGAAAGTTCCTCGGATGTGGCATCAAAAAGACCATACATATTGCCGAAATGCTTTGCAATGAGCTTGGATGCGCCTGCGCCTATATGGCGGATACCCAATGCATAAAGGAGTTTCTCCATACTGTTGGATTTTGAACCCTCCAAAGCAGTAAGAATATTCTCTGCGCTCTTATCACCCATTTTATCAAGGGCGGATAAAGATTCT